>DATNQP010000370.1:0-4353 GCA_036703965.1 Leptolyngbyaceae cyanobacterium | reverse complement strand
AAATTTAGCCAAGACCTCGCTCAAGATCCGACAACACGTCGAATCTGGTACGGGATTGCCACGGCTCACGACTTTGAAAGCCATGATGGCATGACCGAGGAGAATCTTTATCAAAAGATTTTTGCTTCTCACTTCGGCCATATAGCAATCATTTTCTTGTGGACCTCTGGCACCCTGTTCCACGTAGCGTGGCAAGGTAACTTTGAACAGTGGATTAAAGATCCACTCAATGTCCGTCCCATCGCTCACGCGATTTGGGACCCGCAATTCGGCGCACCGGCCGTTGATGCTTTCACCCAAGCTGGTGCCTCTAACCCAGTTAACATTGCTTATTCGGGTGTTTACCACTGGTTTTACACCATTGGCATGACAAACAATAATGACCTGTACCAAGGTTCAGTGTTCCTCTTGTTGTTGTCAGCAGTCTTCTTATTCGCGGGTTGGCTCCACCTACAGCCAAAGTTCCGTCCTAGCTTGGCCTGGTTCAAGAGTGCTGAGTCTCGTCTGAACCACCACTTGGCAGGTCTGTTTGGGGTCAGTTCTCTGGCTTGGACAGGACACCTAGTTCACGTTGCAATTCCAGAGTCTCGGGGACAGCACGTAGGTTGGGATAACTTCCTGTCTGTTAAGCCGCACCCAGCAGGCTTGGGTCCGTTCTTTACAGGGAACTGGGGTGTCTATGCTCAGAACCCGGATACGGCTGGGCATGTGTTCGGTACCTCTCAAGGTGCAGGTTCAGCGATTCTGACGTTCTTGGGTGGTTTCCATCCCCAGACCGAGTCCCTGTGGCTGACAGATATTGCCCATCACCACTTGGCGATCGCAGTAATCTTCATCATCGCCGGTCACATGTACCGGACTAACTTCGGGATTGGTCACAGCATCAAAGAGATGCTCAACTCGAAGTCCGGTCTGCTCGGCGGCAAGAGTGAAGGTCAGTTCAACCTTCCTCACCAAGGCCTGTATGACACCTATAACAACTCCCTACATTTCCAGTTGGGTATTCACCTAGCTGCTCTAGGAGTTGTTACTTCTTTGGTGGCGCAGCACATGTATTCGCTGCCTCCTTATGTCTTCATGGCTAAGGACTTCACCACTCAAGCGGCGCTATACACGCACCACCAGTACATTGCTGGTTTCATCATGATTGGTGCATTCGCCCACGGTGCGATTTTCCTGGTACGGGACTATGACCCTGAGCAAAACAAAGGGAACGTCTTGGATCGGGTACTGAGGCACAAAGAGGCGATCATCTCTCACTTATCATGGGTTTCTCTATTCCTGGGCTTCCATACCTTAGGTATCTACGTCCACAACGACGTTGTAGTTGCCTTCGGAACCCCTGAAAAGCAAATCTTGATTGAGCCGGTGTTTGCTCAGTTCATCCAGGCGTCTCATGGTAAGGCGCTGTATGGAATGGACGTTCTATTGTCGAATCCCGACAGTATCGCCACCACAGCTTGGCCGAACTACGGTAACGTCTGGTTACCGGGCTGGCTGGATGCGATTAACAACACCACCAACTCTCTGTTCTTAACAATTGGTCCTGGCGATTTCCTGGTTCACCACGCGATCGCACTGGGTCTGCACACAACCACCCTGATTTGTGTCAAGGGCGCGTTGGATGCTCGCGGCACCAAGCTGATGCCCGATAAGAAAGACTTCGGCTATACCTTCCCCTGCGACGGTCCCGGTCGGGGTGGCACTTGCCAAACTTCCTCTTGGGAGCAGTCCTTCTACCTCGCCATGTTCTGGATGCTCAACACCATTGGTTGGGTGACCTTCTACTGGCACTGGAAGCATCTGGGCATCTGGCAAGGCAACGTGGCTCAATTCAATGAGTCTTCGACCTACATCATGGGCTGGCTGCGCGATTACCTCTGGCTGTACTCAGCTCAGGTAATCAACGGGTACAACCCCTATGGCACTAGTAACCTGTCTGTTTGGGGTTGGATGTTCCTCTTCGGACACCTGGTTTGGGCAACTGGTTTCATGTTCCTGATTAGCTGGCGTGGGTACTGGCAAGAGTTGATCGAAACTCTGGTCTGGGCACACGAACGCACTCCTTTGGCGAACCTGGTTAGCTGGAAGGATAAGCCTGTTGCTCTTTCCATCGTTCAAGGTTGGTTAGTGGGTGTAATTCACTTCACCGTTGGCTATATCCTTACCTACGCGGCGTTCCTGATTGCCTCGACGGCTGGTAAATTTGGCTAACTCTGCTGAATAAGCGCGTTTTAGGTAACTAAAGAAAATCCCCTGCCTTCGGGTGGGGGATTTTCTTTTATTGATTGTTGCTTTAATCCCTCATACCATTTCTATTTTGGTCTTCTACACAGGATACCGAATCTGGACCTGCTACCCCCTTTTCCGCCAATCCACAGCCACCTTATAGAGACGTTCCGGCGGAACGTCTCTACGACTAGAACCGAAAAGGGAACTATAAGATCGGATTTGGTAGGATTGTTGACCTTTGGCTATTGGTTACCCATTACCCATTACTTTGCCGCATGTATAACCAGCATTGGCTGAAATGGTATTAAAACATGCACAGCTGATATAAAAGCTGATTTATGTCTATATTTATATTTAATCTAAATTAGTAATAAATAATTTACTGAAGCTCTAATCTATTAAAAAAGTACTCCCTTAAAAATAATTCCCTAAACATTTCATCTAATTAATTACTTACCTAATTGATTTAGAATTAAATAAAAGATTTTTTTAGAGTATGCCAGATAATTGCTAGTGTATGTTGAAATAGCTATTTCAGTATTGTTTTTATAGTAAAACAGATTTAATTGTCCTAATCATCTATTTGATTGAGTAATCCCAACAAAATATATTTCTCTGAAACAGGTATATATAAAAATCCATTTGTTATTTGTAACTCTTCAACAAATGTGGAGGAATTATCCAAAAACAGGTCTTAAATGACGCAATCCCGTTGTCCGAAGCCAAAGTTATCCATGGGTACTGAGTAGTTCCTTTTAGGAGGTATAGGAAAGAAAAAATTAGAAGGACCCTTCCATATTTCCCCCCTTTTCTGTTAGGATAGTTCCAGCAGAAGCCACTAGCATGAGCCGAAAGCAGGAGTGCCGGGACTATTAAATCCTGGATCAACTCAAGCTCAATGGCTCAGCTATAGAAGACACAAAAGAAGTCTGCTGAATTTTTAGATGCAGCAAAGACTTCTTTTGATTCTGACTTTATGAAATCAATAGCCTGAAGTGGCAAAGCCGCCAAGCATTAAAGCCATTTCAGGCTTTGGGTTCCTTTTTTACCAACATACAAGAAATATGTTTCCATTCGATCATAACTCAAAAACGCCAAAAGCGCCATCAGTAAAGCATTTTCGCTTCTTTCGAGGTTTTATGAAGAGGACAAAGCGAATCTTACCACCCCTCCGGATTGCTGCTGCGATCATTCAGATCCTTGTTGGATTTAATTCACTTACAGGCGTTGCCTCTGACTTGCCAGGGAAGCATACACCTAACGATACGCCAAATCGTTCCGATGTATCGGCGGTTTGTACCCAGGAGACAAACGCTCACACCGAGGTAACTAATCACACCGAGGTAACTAATGAGTAAACAATAGAGGCAAAGGCTTGGGCTGGGGTCATCCCTAGCCCCGTCGCCGCCTAGAAGGTAGTCATGAATAGCAAATTGGTTGCATCGCTGGTTCAAGTTATCCTATCTCTATCTAAGGAGGATCGCTTTTTACTGGAAGAAAAACTATTTTTTGATTCATCAAATCCTTCAACTCGTAACTTGATGCAACTGGCTCAGATAGGTGGATCGTTCAACTTCCTGTACGATGAACCCGATCTGTATACATTGGAAGATGGAGAGCCAATCTAGTGTCCCTCACACAAGAAAAGACAATGACACCCCAAAGCCCAGTCGCCTCAAGCCTAACCATTCCCCCCCTAGAAAACGGTGATAGACTCACCCGCATCGAATTTGAGCGCCGCTACCATGCTATGCCCCAGGTGAAAAAAGCGGAGTTGATAGAAGGAATGGTTTATATGGCATCACCGTTACGCATCCGAAGGCATGGAGAACCCCACGCTCGAATCATGACTTGGTTGGGTAATTACTGGGCAGCAACTCCTGGGGTAGGCTTAGCTGATAATACGACTGTGCGTCTGGATGCAGATAACGAAGCGCAACCTGATGCTTTGTTGAGGATTGAGGTAGGAGGACAGTCGTCCATTAGTGATGACGATTATGTCGAGGGTGCGCCAGAACTTATTGTTGAAATTGCCGCCAGTACTGTCTCCCTAGATTTGCACGACAAACTCAAAGTTTACCGTCGCAATCAGGTACAAGAATATTTAGTGTGGCGAGTGTA
>DATNQP010000369.1:0-6601 GCA_036703965.1 Leptolyngbyaceae cyanobacterium | reverse complement strand
AAATTAAAGACCGTCAAGGGGAGGGAAAAGCGTTAGGAGATCTGGGCATTGTTTATCATGCCTTAGGAGAATACCCCAAAGCAACTGATTACCAGCAGCAGCGTTTAGCGATCGCGCGAGAAATTAAAGACCGTCGAGGGGAAGGGCAGGCTCTCTCGAATCTAGGCATTATTCTCCATAGCCAAGGTGACTATGCTAAAGCAATTGAATACCAACAGCAATATTTAGCCATATCAGAGGAAATCAAAGACCCCCTAGGAAAGGAACAGGCTCTCTCCAATTTGGGAGGTGCATACTATTTCCTGGGGGACTATGCACGGGCAATTGATTTCTACGAGAAGAGTTTGGCTGTTGCATGGGACAACCGTGAAGCGAACATCGCGAATAGGGTTCGGGGAAATTTGGGGCTTGCCTATTTTCAGCGGGGGGACGATAAGAAATCTATTGAGTTATATAAGCGGTTTTTTTCCTCTGCGTCCTATACTGCCAGCCGCCGAGGAGAAGCCGTAGCGCGGAACAATTTAGCCGTTGCTGAACTCAAGTCTGGGGATATGGCAGGAGCAACAGAGAGCCTACTCAAGGGAATCCAAGCTTTGGAAGATTTACGGAAACGCTTAGGTACTAATGATGCGTATAAAGTCTCAATTTTTGAGACGCAGAATTTTCCCTACATCAACTTACAAAAACTCCTAATTTCCCAAGATAAAACTAACACTGCTTTGGAAATTGCCGAGAGAGGAAGAGCAAGGGCATTTGTGGAGTTATTAACTCGACGCTTATCCTCTAAGGTCACAGAGAAATCTACCATTACTCCCCTAACGATTGAGCAGATTAAACAAATTGCCAAAACTCAAAACGCCACACTCGTTGAATATTCAATTATTTCTGAGAACTTCAAAATTCAAGAAAAACTACAAACGCCTGAATCAGAACTCTATATTTGGGTAATCAAACCCACCGGGGAAGTAGCATTTCGCCAAGTTAACTTGAAACCTTTGTGGCAGGCACAAAAGACTTCTCTACAAGACCTCGTGATTGGCACCCGTGAATCTATCGGCGTAAGAGGACGCGGTCTAACCGTGGTGAGCAGAACGAATGAAACGAATCAACGCCAACGGTTACCGCAATTCTACGAACTGCTGATTCAACCCATTGCTGAACTCTTGCCCAGTGAGCCAGAGGCGCATGTTATCTTCATCCCTCAAGGTGAGTTGTTCCTTGTTCCCTTTGCCGCACTCCAAGATGCCTCTGGTAAATACCTAATTGAAAAGCACACTATCCTAACAGCTCCTTCGATTCAAGTCCTGGAGCTAACCCACCAGCAACGGGAACGGTTAGGAGTGCAAGGTTTTGCGTCGCTACAAGGCAAAGATGCGCTGATCGTGGGAAATCCTACAATGCCCAGCATCCCCCCCAAAATTGGAGAGCCACCGCAACAGTTACCTAGCTTACCAGGGGCAGAACGGGAAGCGATCGCAATTGCCCAGTTGCTCAATACCCAAGCGATTATCGGCGACGCTGCCACTAAAGCGGCGATCTTGCCAAAAATGATGCAGGCAAGGATTATTCACCTGGCAACTCACGGCTTACTCGATGATTTTACAGGCGACGGTGTACCCGGTGCGATCGCACTTGCCCCAGACCCCTCAGGACCAAGTCCCACTACGATATCATCCCCCCGAACCCAAGAGGGAGTTAACGGTTTGCTCACCGCTAACGAAATCTTAGACCTAAAATTGAATGCTGAATTAGTAGTTCTGAGTGCGTGTGACACTGGCAGAGGAAGAATTACAGGGGATGGGGTGATTGGGCTTTCACGCTCTTTAATTTCAGCAGGCGTCCCTAGTGTGATTGTCTCCTTGTGGTCAGTTCCGGATGCTTCCACCGCGTCCTTAATGACAGAGTTTTATCGCAACTTGCAGCAGAAACATGATAAAGCTCAAGCCTTACGAAGTTCCATACTCACGACAATGAAACAATTTCCCAACCCCATAAATTGGGCAGCTTTTACCCTAATCGGTGAGACAGGCTAATGCCCCGTGACAGAAGTCTTTATGCAATTATCTCCCCCTATGGGGATGACTTCTCTGAGTCTCGGCAGACAAGAAAAAGCCCTCTCACATACCTCAAGAGGGCTTCTTTACCTTTTTGGAGTAACAAAGTTTTTGCTACCTGCGAAAAGTGTAGCGAGTGAACGCAAGAAATTTCTAACACTCAGTTCGCCTAAATCAGTCCCATTCGTCTTAATTAAGACAGCCGTTTGGGGATGGGGTGAAGCTTAGACGCCAAAAGACTTTCCACAACCACAGCTTTGACTAGCATTAGGGTTAGTGAATTGAAAGCCACCGCCAATCATGGCATTGCTGTAATCCAGTACCAGACCGTAGAGATAAAGCATGCTTTTAGGATCGCAAATGATTTTGAAGCCGTCATAGTCGAAGACTTGATCGTTCTCCCGAACCTTACTCGGGTCTTCAAAATCCATCATGTAAGACATTCCAGAACACCCTCCCTGGCGGACACCAACCCGCAAATAGAGGTCTTCTCCTTGTCTCTCCCGCAGCGCTAAAACATGCTTCAGGGCTGCTTCCGTAAGTTGGATACCTTTTTGTTGCGGCTGAGTTGCTTGTGTCATCAGTATATTGCGACTCCTAATTGCTCTTCTATATGGACAACTATAGTCTGCTAGTTCACTATTTCCAGTTTATCGAGATTATCCGCTTAGAGGGAACTTGCTTGGATTAGCTTTTTATCTCTTATTGAAACAGAATGGTAAAGGTCATCTGATATTGACATCCTCCTGCCACTAAATCGGAGTACCGGTTATGGCGGGAGCCTTGTGCCGACATTAAGGTAAACTATTTGCTTTATACCGCACGCGCCACAACTTCGTAGAAGAACAGCCTGGAAATTATTGCGGTTTAATAGGATTATCCACTCCTCTACTGGCTCTTTCCAGCCAGTATTTTTGCACTCAACTTGGCTGCTCTATGTCTGCTCTGAATCGTACTACTTGTCGTCGGCTTAAAAATTTACAACAGATTCCTAGTGTCTGGGAAGGCGATCGCCGTCCGTTGTTGGCTTTCTCAGACAGCTCGGAGCTGGATGCAGAGGCTGGCAGTGAATGCATTTTGTGGGTGGATGGCTCAGAAGGAATTGTGCGAGCAATGGATGTGGTATCACCAGAAATGGGACCCGAAGCCATTGTTCGTGCCTTACTGCGAGCGATGGAACATCCTCAAAGCCCCGCTAGACCAGCACGACCCTCAAAGATCGTCGTTCGAGACCGGGAAATTCAGTTCTTTTTGCGAGGAGTTCTTCAAGAGTTAGAGATTACGATTGATTACGTCCCGGATTTGCCCCTGATTGACGAGTTGTTTCGAGGATTTGAGGAAATTGCCAGTACCCGGCAGCCTAAACTCCCTCCTAAGTATGCCGACCTCCTGCTCCAAAAAGCTTATGAACTTTGGAATGACGCGCCTTGGGAAGTGCTAGCTGACCACCATATTCTCTCGGTTGAATTAAATCGGTGGGATATCGGCACGCTATACGCCTCAGTGATGGGAATGCTGGGAATGGAGTACGGGATATTGCTGTATCGCTCCTTGGATTCCCTAAAACGTTTTCGGGCAGCGGTTTTGGCGGAGGAGTCATTTGAGGCAATGGAACAGGCATTTTTAGGGCAAGATTGCTTGTTTCTAACGTTCGGGCGAAAAGACGATGAAGAAGACGATGAAGAAGACGATGAAGAATTTGATTTAGCTGACTTGCCAGTATCAGAGATTATTCCTGGTTTTGGGACAGTGCATCCGTTTGAAGGAATGCGACCGTTTCTTTATGAAGAAGAAGCACTCACCGTTTACGTTGCCCTCGAAGCACTCCACCGCTTTTTCCGAGCCTCATACCAGCAGTTGGCAGAAGACACCTTCCCAGCTATCACCAAGCGTTACCGCATTCCGATCCCCCTGGAAGCGGAATTAAAACCGACGGCTTCAGTGACAGTTGCCACTCTCCCTGAATTGGCAACCGAGTTGTTTGAAATGGCTGATAGCTCCGAAGAAGACGACTTTGATGAAGCGGATCTGTCAGTACCGCTACGGGATGATTTGGTGCCAAAAGATGCTTTCCTCAGCCTGGGTATGATGTCCTGGGAAAGTGTCGAATCGCTACGCTCTGGTGTCGATTGCTATCAGTCCAGAGATGTTACGGCAGCAGGAGAAGGTTTACCTGTCATTTTGATTCAAACTACCCGCCCCAAGGCAAAAACGCTGATTGAGCAGATCCAAACGGCTGGGGGGCTAAAAGGAATTTGCTTTAATCCAGGCGAAGACCCCTTTGAGGGTGATCGCTATGATTTAGGTATTCTCCAGACTGAGAATAGCAGTCTTTATCTGTTTGGGGAGTTTCCGGAAGCCGACCCTACCCATGTTGCCGCCCGCAAGAAGTGGGATCAGCGTTGTAAAAAAATTAAGGGCTATTGCGGCTTAATTATTGCTAGGGGGGTGACGGGGGCATCTCGCGGCAATCCCCAACCTCGCGACATGATGGCATTGTTTGAGACGCGATCGCTCTCGGCAACAGAATTAGGACTAGGGATGCTCCAGCTGATTCCCCAGTTTGAGGTTGAATAAGGGTTAGTCGATTAAGGGACTTTAAGCTTTGTGGAAATCCTCTACCTGAGGTAGGGTTTTTTTGTTTAAATTCAGGTTAAGAATAGGTTAAACAAGGGCTGTTAAGATATTAAAATTCAAGTTCACGAGGAGGTAGCTATGGCAAATTCAGATTGGGTGAGCAAGAACAGCTTTCTTTATCCTCGGAGTCGCTACTACGGGCGGTTTACGCCTGAGGATTTAGCCTTTAATGCCAATTTGCAAGAATTTGCTCAGAAAGTTTCTTACATCTCTGCTCTAGAGACTGGAGGTAAGCTTTCCCCTGAGCAGGCGTATAAACAGGTGAAATGTCTGTGGAAGGAGTTGAAGCAGACAAAGAAAGCTTTGGGGATCGGCGCAGGGATGCCCCCAGAAACAAGATAGTTCTTCCAAACATCGGCATCTTGACTCAAGGAGTGATAAAAGGCGTTTGAGCAAGGGAGTCGCTGTACGCCGCTTTTGTCGTCGTACTGTAGTCAAATGTCTAAAAAGCAACTGATGGCAAAGGTGTTAGTAATTGAAGACGAAGAACTCCTTCGTGAGAGTATCCTGGATATACTCAAGACCAGGGGGTTTAGTGCGATTGGTGCGGAAGATGGTCGTAGGGGCTTACATTTAGCAAAAGAGTTTAGTCCTGATTTAATTTTGTGCGATGTAAGGATGCCGGAACTTGATGGGTACGAACTGCTCAAAGCACTGCGTCAAGACCCGCTCACAGTTACCGTTCCCTTCATCTTTCTCACAGCTGAGACTATGCAAAATGTTGTGAGCAAAGGGCAACTGCTAGGTGCAAACGGTTATCTTGCAAAACCATTTACAACAGTTCAACTCCTAGAAGCGGTAAGCCAAGGGCTTCGCTATCGCTAACACCAGCCATCTCAGAAGGTAAGAAAATTTTTCTGAGGTATAGGCACTCTCGTTTGGCTTTTGCAAATGTTTAACTCTAATCTCTGGAAGCTTCTCCAGTCTTTCCTCAACTTTCTCAAGCAGTTGCTCATTGCCCATTGGGGTTCTCTACTACTACTCCTGATAGGAGTTTATTTACCTTTGCAGGTCTTCGGAGAGCTTGCAGAGGAGGTTTGGGAGAACGAAGGCGGCTTTCCGTGGGATGTCCCCATCCTGTTGGCAATTCACGCGACTGCTCAGCCAAGACTGGACGTTTTTGCGTCCACGCTGACCAAATTTGGGGTGTTTTGGGGAGTCTTTCCGGTTGCCGCTATGATTTCCCTAGTGTTGTTGCTCCAACGACGGTGGCGATCGCTTGCCTATTTAATCCCCACCCTTCTAGGAAGCATCGTCATCAACCGCACCGCTAAGGTATTGCTGCATCGAGTGCGTCCCCACTTGTGGAGTTCACCGGCCCCAGAGTTTGATTATGGATTTCCCAGTGGACATGCCATGTCAAGTATGACGCTAGTGGCAGCTTTGGTAATTTTGACTTGGGGCAGCCGTTGGTTCTGGCCAGTTCTGATTTTCGGCGGCTTGTTCGTGTTGGCTATTGGCTGGACGCGGCTCTACCTAGGGGTTCACTTTCCCAGTGACATTCTGGCAGGTTGGATGGCCTCAGTGGCTTGGGCAGTTGGGGTAAGTCTGCTCATTAGACCACATTTGACTAAACCGAGTACTGTGAATAATAGTGAACCTTCCCAGGAAGCCTGAGTTATAAAAGGTAAGAATCCCCCGCTATGCCCCTTACGGTTAGCGGGAGGGTGTCAAAAATCGACATTTAAGCAGCTAACTCTCCATCCTCTAAAAGTGAAAGCTCAGGGGGTTCTACTGGCATCGGAAAGAGTAACCGAAAAGCAGACTGACGCTGGTTTGACGGTTCTGACGCATTATTCCACAAGGTTTCGTAGAAGAAGAACGACACACCAGCAAATCCTCGGCGGCGAACTGCCTCAACTTGCTGCTGAATTTGTGACAGGGAAACTGCTCTGTTTTTTAGCCCAGTC
>DATNQP010000368.1:0-12651 GCA_036703965.1 Leptolyngbyaceae cyanobacterium | reverse complement strand
TAACAAAACTGGCAGCCAAGGCAGATAGCTCACCGCTACACCACTGACCACAAGAGTGAGTCCTAACCAACTGCCCTTTGGCAGCATCCAACGACGCCAGTACATCAGCCCAGTTAGCGTCAGAAGCTGGGCAATGAAAGCGAGAATGAAAAAGTAGTGGACGTAGCAACCGATGCTGTTGACGATCCCCCAGAACAACCAAACTATAGGTCGTGGCTGCTGCTGCTGGGAATAAAGAGTCTGCTGAATTTGAATTAATCCTAAGAGCGCCAGGGTAATTAAAAGTATCGGCAGCGTGTAGTGACGCGCTTCCTGGGAGAGGTAGACCCCAAAGGGAGAGACAGCCATGAGAGCGGCTCCCATCAGACCGGCTGTTGGGGAAAAAGCGATACGATTGAGGCAGTAAACCGCCGCGATCGCACTGACTCCAAATAAAGCCGGTAGCGCCCGTAGTTTCCAGCTTAGTGGCTGGGTTAGTGGTTCCACCCAGCTCAACCACTGGTGCATCAAGCAAAAAAACAGGGGAGGATGAGTGGATTGGGTGGCAACAGCTTGGGCAATTTCAGGACAGCTAACATTGGGCTGTAGCGTAAACAGCTGCTGCAATGTCGAGAGGGGAAGCACTACTTCTAAAGGTACGTCTTTGTAGGGGCGTCCTAAACTCAGTAAAGCCGTAATTACCTCATCGAGCCACAAGGGCTTCAGGTCAAGATTCCCAAACCGCAGGATGGCTCCCAGGGCAATGATCCCAGCCAACATCAAGTAATGTAGAGAGGAGTTTTTGCTGTTCTTCATTTTCCAGCAGGCTTGCCAAACCACTCTACACCAGACTCGTGCGCGATCGCTTACAACTGGAGGGGTGCGCTCAAAACCAGTTGGTGATATGCAGAAAATTTCTCCGCTTGAAAGGAGGAAAGAATGGAGGAGTTCAGGAGGAAAGAATGTCTTTCAGACAGGGATTCAGACCCCGCCTGAAAGGTAGCCACTGAAACCAAGTTCAGTGGGGGCAAGAAACCCTTGCTCCCCTTTTCGGTCGCTCCTATCCTCAGGAGAGTTCCAAGTTCAGAAGAATTCTGAACTCCTGAACTCCTGAACTTCTGTATTCTTCTTGGTCAGAGCGTCCCCGCGTCCCCGTGTCAGTCTCAACCAACTACTTATGACCACACCCCAACTGGAGCAATTGCTTACTTTAGCGACGAATCAGCGCTCCAGCCCGCTTGCTGGTCGAATCCTCAAAGATTGCCCCTCGCCTGATTAAGACAAGTTTTTTCTCTTCAGAAATTCCTTGGTTCTTGGCAAACTGAGCATTCTCAACATTCGCCCCCCTCAAGTCAGCATCGCTCAGGTTGGCACGGCTCAAGTTAGCACCGCCCAGCTCAGCAATACTTAGGTTGGCACGGATTAGGTTGGCACTGCCCAAGTTAGCAAGGCATAGGTTGGCAAGGCTCAGATCAGCAAGGCTCAAGTCAGCACCCCTGAGGTCAGCACCACTTAGGTTAGTGCGGATCAGGTCAGCACCCTTCAAGTTGGCACGGATTAGGTCAGCACTGCTGAGGTTGGCACGGATCAGGTTGACGCCGCCCATGTCGGCAATACTCAAATTGGCTCCCTTAAGGTTCGTTCCCCTGAGTTTAGCGCCGTTCAATTTGGCATCGCTGAGGTCGGCTTCGCTCAGGTTAGCATCAGCAAAATCGGCACCCCTGAGGTCTGCACTGCCGAGGTAGGCACGGATCAGGTTAGCACCTTTGAGGTTTGCATCCCTGAGGTCGGCACTACCTAAATTTGCCCCTCTTAGTTTTGTATTGCTCAGGTTAGCACCCCTCAGGTTGGCATCATTCAGGATGGCACCCCTGAGGTCGGCATCCCTGAGGTCAGCACCGCCTAAGTCAGCACCGCTCAAGTTGGCATCGCTCAGGTTAGATGCGTCTAATCCAGCACCCCTGAGAATGGCATTCCGGAGGAGGGCACCCCTGAGGTTAGCACTCCTGAGGTCGGCATCGCTGAGGTTAGCACCCCTGAGGTCAGCACCTCTAAGGTCGGTACCCCTGAGGTTAGCACCCCTGAGGTTAGCACCCCTGAGGTTGGTGCCCCTGAGGTTGGCTTCGATCAGGTAGGCTTCGATTAAGTTGGTATTGCTCAGGTCAGCCTCAGCGAAATCTTCAGCCAGATTTAGGCCAGCAATTGTTGCGAGCTTGTCAAGATTGTCTGTGTCTGCTTCTAAAACATGCTGGATCAGAACTTGCAGTTCCTGAAGCGATTTGTCATCAGTCATATTGCAACTCCGCTCGACTGAGATAGGGCTTAAATTTTGGTTCCAGCAAGCGCTGGATAATCAATCTGTCTAAGACTGCCCTCTTATTGCGACTAATGTCTGGAGGCCATAATCCCTCAGCATCAGTCAGACACACATCTCGCTTGGAAACTTCAAAAGTTGCTTCTACGCGACAGGGCAAAGCGATCACGTTCAAGGTTGCCAGCTTTGCCTTCTTCAATAAGCCCTTTAAAACTGGCTCACCCATTTCTTCTTCAAAGACCCAGACTGGATTTTCCTCTGAAACTTTTGTGGTTACATGACAAACGCTAACCTGAAATTGATCTGTTCTACCGGAATTTTGGTCTGTACTAAAGTTTGTCTGAACGCCAGTTCTACTCCTATCTAAAGAAAAATTTTTAGCACGTAAACGAACGTCTATACCCTTTTGATCGTTACTACCTCCTGGTTCTTGTTTTTGCATAGACAGTTCAACCGAACCAACTAGTTCGCGATATTCATAGGGAATTTCTCCGTTGAGCAGCTTTAGCCTTAGTTCTCCACCTTTTAGTCCAAACTTAACGCGACCGACTCTCAGCGATTCCCACTGTTCACTAAAGTTAATAGTCAAGTGCAGGTCAATCTGCTGTGTTCGGTTTAATGTATGCCAAAACTCAAGATAATCTGGGCTGTCTGGTTGAACCGGAATTCCTTCTAGTTTGAGGTATAAACAATCGGGGCAGTTGTTTTTCGGCTCCGGCTGAGGCTTTGTAGAAAGTGAGGGTTGCATCGCCAAGAAGCAGGAATTGGTAGTGCTACCTATAAAGGTACATGAGACAGCAATTCGTTGGCTGAAACTGATGCTTAACCTTTACAATAGAGCGTCTAAGTTATAGTTTTTAATACAACAGCTGTAGCGATCGCAAAATTGTGTTATGTGAGTCTTGGACGTAGACATCTCATACACTATTTGGTGTTAGCTTCAACTGCCTAAAGTTGAATCTGTCTGCGATTTACCCAGGACTGAAGCTCAAAGATTAATCTGCTGTCCTGTGGCAACGCTCTCGTCCGTCGAATCTTCAAAGATTGCTCCTCGTCGAATCCAATTAAGTTTTGTTTCTTGTGAAATTCCTAAATTCCCAGAAAACTGAGCATTCTCTAGATTGGCTCCCCTCAACTTAGCCTCACTTAGGTTCGCGCCGTGCAGGATAGCGCCCAACAGGTTGGCACCACTCAGGTTGGCACTGCTCAAGTCGGCACCACTCAGGTTGGCACTGCTCAAGTCGGCAAGGCTCAGGTCACTACAGATTAGATCAGCACCGGATAAGTTAGCGGCGCTCAGGTCGGTACAGATCAGATCAGCAAGGCACAGATTGGCACGTATCAAATCAGCACGTATCAAATCAGCACGTATTAAGTTAACTCCACTGAGGTTGGCACCATTTAAACTAGCACCACTCAGGTTAGCTCCCCCCAGATTGGCTCCGCCTAAATTTGCCCGACTCAGGTCAGCTCCCCCTAAGTTAGCTCCTCTTAAATCAGCATGGCTCAGGTCAGCACGAATCAGGTTGGCACGAATCAGATTGGCAGACCTTAGATTGGCATTACTCAGATTGGCATCGCTCAAGTCAGCACCACTGAGGTTGGCACGTTTGAGGATGGCATCCTCCATGTTGGCATCACTCAAGTTTGCCCTGCTTAGAATGGCACCTCTAATATTGGCACTACTCAGGTTAGTACCGCTTAGATCAGCTCCGTCCAGAATGGCACCCCTTAGCCAGGTACTCCTCAGATCAGCTCCAGCAAAATCTTCAGCAGGATCTAGACCGGCAATTTTCACTATTTGAGAAAGATTGTCTGTCTGTGCATCTACAACACCCTTAATCAGGTTTTGCAGTTCCTGGAGAGATTCTCCATCAACCATCTTGTAACTCCGCTCGACTACTGAACTCGATATTTTGCTTTGGCTAAGGTTACAGCTGTATTGCTTGAGCTGAATTTTCTTGCAGGCATCAGAGAATCAATCAGCTAGCCAGAGCGAGAGTTCAACATCAATCTTGGAGGAGCTTTTTGTTACCTATTATACCTGTAAGCGGTAGGTAGGAGTACTTTTAAGAAGCGAACGAGCGCTGGAGGAGATAGACAAAATAGAAATACGTTTCTCGCGCAAGGAACCCAAGTTTGCTGCTCAGACTTTGATACCTGGTTGTTGGTGTTGGGGAGGAATACGCATCCATTCCCATATCTCGCGCAATTAACATTGCTCGCTTCATATGCAAGGGGTCACTGACAATAAGAAACTGCGTTAAATGGTGAGCCACTGCAATTTGATTAGAGTAATAGACGTTCTGCTGTGTCGTTCTTGATTGAGTTTCGGTCAAAATGTCGGCTTCTGAAACCCCTTGCTTAAGTGCATAGTATTTGGCAACAATCGCCTCTGCGGGTTCATTGCTGTCACCTTGTCCACCCGTAAAAATGAGCATCTGGACGACTCTCCTTTTATAGAGTTCAATCCCATGGTTAATTCGTTCTCTAAAGACTGGAGACGGTTGGTCTCCCCAGGCTGCTGCTCCCAGAACAATCGCGGCATCAGCCTGAACGATGTTCGAGTTACTGTTGTAGGTGTAGATGCTCCAGGCTGAGTATCCAATCACCATCAAAACTATAGACAAAAGTATAAGTAAAGCTTTGATTAGTCGTTGTTTTTTCAATTGTGTAAATCCTGAGGTCTCAATGGGGTTCAATACAGTAAGGGCACGATATTATCGTGCCCCTACGGCAGGGTATAAGTTTTATTGGTTTGAAAAATGGGCAGATTAAGTTTAAAAATTACTTCCCCCGTTCACCATTTTTCCCAAATCGGGTTTCCTGTAAGGTACTGCCAATGCCCTGAATTACACCGCGAACAATCAAACCAATACTTTTACCAAGCACTTGCGTGAGGATGTAGACAACACCGCTGCCAGCCCAACGAATAGCGGCTCTTAAGCGGGGCGCGATCGCATCCCGTGTCTCATATGCCAAAGTCACAGCTAAGCGGATACCCCGAAGCTGTTCTAATTCTTGACGCCGAGGGGAATAAATAGAGGTTTGTTTGATGCCCGTGTCGCTTAGGATAAATAAATCATAGCGACTATCAAAGATAGCTTGTGGCTCAAGCAGTAATTGGGAGAGGCGATATTTCCACGATAAATTGTTGCGGAATCGAGCAATTTCTCGCGATGAGATTAGACGCCTGTCATAGAAACTTTGCTTAATCGTTTCAATATCAGCAAATTCATTTAACAGCGGTTGAATAACAGCATTTGCCACTTGAATAATCAGGTGGTGGAGGAGGATTTCTGCCTGTGCCATTGCTTCGGGCGTCCGAGCGGGATAAGACACATTATCAATTATTAAAGGTGTTTCAAATAGCTGATGGGCTAATAACTCAACAACTAACGGAATTTTATCAAGAATAGAAGCTTGGACAAGGACGACGTTTTGCTGCAAAACATTAACGACTTCAAATTCGTTATTGTCCACTGGTAGGGTATAATATTTACCAAAAAAATCCCTAAGTGATACTTGCCACAAATCTTGTAAAACAAGCGATCGCTTCTGGGGTAGCTGCTCAAGGGTTATCTGGGAAAAGCGCAATTCATCCAGAATCTCCTCAAATTTGTGCAGAACGATAGAAAGTAAATCCCTTCTTTTTTCGGTGGCGAGAATGTCAATCTCTAGCACGACGCCGGTGAGGTTTGATAAGCCCGACTGGAGTTTCCCCAATGTCACCTCAAATACTGGGGTTTGAGGTGGCATTCGACTCAGCTGGGAGGTGGGTGCTGGTGAGAGAGCCGATGGCATCTGCCCAGAGATTGATGATTGAGGATTGGGGATTGGGGCTTTTGAAGAGAGAGGGCGAGAGGTTAAATTTCTCCTCTGCTCTCCCTCCCCCTCTCGCGCCTGCTCTCGTTCCACCACAATCACATCAGTAGGCAGCAGCTGATTCACCACCCAACGCGCCGCTAAAAGTTCTCGGCGGCGTCCGCTCCAGAATAACCAGTCAAGGTTTGAAAGGTTGGGATTTTGCAGCTGTTGCGTTACTAAAGCTAAGGCGTCTTCAATTTGCTGTAGTCCTGATTGGCGCAGTTGGTGATGCCAGCGAGGAGGGCGTACAGAACTAGCTCGTGCTAATGGCTCTTGGGGGAGTATCTGCCAATAGGATTGCCCCGACATGAGCTGTCGCATGGCTTGGACGATTTTAGCGATCGCACTTCCCTTGGCACAATAGCCTTCGACACCGGACTCTTTTGCTGACATGAGTAAGAGCGGTTCTGATTTGGCACTTAGCAGTAAAACGGGTAAGTTAGGGTACTCAGCTTTCAGCTGCTGACATAGTTGTAACCCTGATAAAAAAGGGGTTGAAGGTTCAATGTTAGAACTTTCAACCTTCTCTTCGTTGGGGTGAGAACGACCCAAGGCTAGTTCCAAAACGACCAAATCCACGGCGTTTTCACCAACCAGACGACCCAGAAGCTCTAGAGCTTCTGTAGCTGTATCTGCCTCAGCGACGACTTGGAAGTCAGGAAACGCCTCTAGGGCGCTGTGTAGACCCAGCCGGAAAATTGGGTCATCATCAATCAATAGGATGTGAGTGAAGTGAAGGACGCGATCGCCTCCGCTGTTGCTTTCGCTCATGGCACTGAGTAGCAAGCGCTCCAAAACAAGGAAACTAATACCTAGTTAAACCATAACGGTCGTCACCCTAACATTCACATTTGTTTAGTTGGGCGTAGGGACAACCGCTGGATAAATACCACGAATAGTAGCTTTTTGCAATATCCAGCTACTTTTCAAGGCTTGCGCTTGCTTGTAAAGCGCTCGTTGAGGAGGAATTTGAGAAACAGTCGCGATCGCGGCATCAAAACGTCCTTGAGCCGCGAGGGCGGCAGCGGCCTCTAGAATCGGACGGTCTTGGGCAGTCTGAACTTGAGCTACCCAATCGCTAATTGCCTGCTGTGCTTCACGATAGAGTGCTTGACCCGGACGAATCTGTTGGGCGGTAGAAATCGCACCAATCAAATCTTGACGCTGAGCCAACGCCCGTGCGAGATCTAGGATAGGTTGGTCTCCGATCGTTTGAATTTGTCGGTTCCATTTAGCGATCGCATTTTGAGCCTCAAGGCGCAGGGGCTGACCCAGCGGGATTTTACTAGCGATTTCCACTGCTGCCTTCAGATCTTGACTCGTTCCCCGCTCTGCCAGCTGTTGGGCCTCAAGCAGCTTGTTTCGGTCTTCAATTTGCTGAATTTCCTTGCTCCACTGGGCAATCAGCGTCTGGGCAAGTAAGCGTTTGGGATGTCCCGGTGCGACCTGACGCGCTTGGTCAATGGCATAGGTAAGCGTTATCCGTTGATCGACACTGGCCAGGAGGGCGGCAAATTTTAACTGTGCGTGGTTTTGCAACTGAGACTGCCAGAGAGTGGCTTTTGTTGTGGCAAGGTTATCAAGAGGGCTTTTGGGAGCGATCTGGTGTACCGTTGCCAGGGCATCCAATAAGGCGAGAACGTTATCTTTCCCAGCTGTTTGGGAGGCACGAGCCAATCGAATCCAATCCTGAGCTTCCGAGTATTGGGCGGTATTAACGGGAATCCCCTTGAGCACATTCACTACACCAGCAAAATCCTGGTTTTCAAAATACATGGCGGCGAGTTTTAATAAAGTGCGACTCCACCGGGACTGTTCCACTTGCGCTTGGGCTTTGATATAGCTGTTGGGGTTGATCTTCGCTGCCAGAGCGATCGCCTCCTCCAGTTGCGCCAGCTTATTAGATTTCGCTAAATCTAGCGCATCCTTGAGCTGCTGCCATGCCTGTTTTTCTGCCTCCAGCTGCTGTACCAGTGAATCAACGCGCGATACACTCCAGTATTCCCGATTGCTCTTGGACAGCGCTGCAATCAGCCCAGATGCCCGCGACCAGTTTTGCACTTTCAGAGCATCTTTAAATTGGCTAATCATTTCCTCACCCCGTCGCCACTCCTGTTGCCAGGTAGCAATATTAGCTTGCGCCTCAGGGTAAAGGGGGCTACTGACAGGAACTTTACTCGCGATTGTCGCCGCTTCTGAGTACTTGCCCTGGTTAACTTTCTGCTGCGCCATCTCTAGAATATCCTCAGACCATTTCTCCAGCAGTCGTTGCGCCTCTGAATAGAGGGGATGGTTACTAGGCCAATCCTGAACTAACGTCACTGCCGCCACTAAGGACTCTAATTTTCCAGACTGTGCAGCCAGCTGGGCGCAATACAAGCGATCGCCATCAGCGGATAAGGGAGAACTTTCTCGGCAATTGATCGGGGGTGGCAGTTGGGTTAGCAATAACACGCCTGAGGCAACAGTGACTCCTAGCAGGGAGAGGATACTCAACCACAGGATAGACCACTGCAACGCACGCCCTGAGCGGCGGCGTTTTTGAGTAGGAACCAGGGAAGAGGAACTAGGACGTTTAGAATCTTCCCTACTCTTTTCTAAAGTAGATACCTTAGTGTCCTGTACCAGTCGGATGACCAGTTTTCGTCCCCTTTGTTTGCGAGATAGAAGGGGTACTTGGACATGGAATCGGTGCAATTCTTTTTTAGGCACGGATACGTGATTAGTTCCTTAGTTGAAAAGAGGCAAGAGGTTAAGGCTAGAGGCTAGAGGAAGGAAAAATAGATTTTCAGGCGTGGTGGTGTACGCAGTTCCTGATGAGTGTTAATAATTCGGCTACGCTTGAGAAGCAAGACCCAAGGGGGCGGATTGCTCTGTCGAGATCGAGTAATTCGCACTTATTGTATAAGGTTCAAAATAGGATAAGTAAGCAAATTTGGAGTGATTAGGGTGGCATGAGCCTAAGCATTCGGCATTGGCTAGCGGAGCGTCACATTGAACTGAGTCAGTTAGTGGACGCCCTTCCCTTTAGTGGACGCCCCCCTTCATACAACCCCTCGGAAGAACAAGGGGGGGCAACGGCTTATACAACGTCTCACGCTCCCGATGGTTTGGGGGGCGCAAAAACGAGTAAACCTCTTCAGGGAGGCGAAGGGGGGGGGTCTTCTTCAATGGGACACCCCAGTGCCCAGATCGCGGGCATTGCCTTTCGCATTGCCCAGGACATGGAAGTCAAGAGTCTAAATGCTTTTGCCATCAGTGTGCTAACTGATGTTTTGGAGCTGCCTTTAAAAGCCGCATGGCAAGCGGCTCCAGCTATGTCGCATTTGACTCTGGGACTGCTACGCATTCTCAGTCGTAAAAAACCTCTAAAGCGTAATGAAGGAACCTGGCTCACCTTTCAAGTTGCTTACCTCAATGCCTTACAAGGAATTTTAGAGCAAGAATCTCAATTGAAAAGACCCTGGATTAACAGGGCAGAGGTGCCAGCCGGCTCAGACGCCGCTCAACTTCTGAGTGAGCCACAACTCTTAGCAGTGGTAAAAACTCTGCGACCTGGGCGTCTGAGTGATAGTCAGGCTGAACAAGCGCTCTCGTTGGTTGCTGACTCGTTTCTGGTGCAGCAAATGAATAATTTGGCGATCGCTTGGTTTGTCGCCAATGGTGCTGAAGAAACCGAAGCCAAACTGCTCACACAACGCCTCACTCATGGACTAGCCGGTCATCTGCTCACGGTGATTGCTGAGAATCCTCTGCCTCTAGCACAGCTGCAAAAGTTTGTGCGGTTGGGAAATTTAAGCAGTTTGCGAGATACAACTACCACTACAAATGCAGACATAAACCCAGAACTGTCCACCGCAACGCTACCGCTTAGCTTAGATCGGGAATACTATCGGGCGGGGCTTTTGCGAACTCTTAGTGAACCTTTACTCGCAGAACACTTTGCCCTGAAAGATTTATACGTTCCCCTCAAAGGCAGGCCAGTTCAGTCGGGGACTAAGGACTCGATCCTGGAGACTTGGATTGGGCAAAATCATTCCCAATCCTCAACCCCGACTCCTCAATCCCCAGTAGATTTAATGGGATGGGCAATGTCCCAGTTGGAAGATAAGACCAGTATCGCCATTATTGAAGCCAAGTTGGGCGGCGGTAAGACCAGTTTCTGCCAGATGTGGGCTTCCTTTGTGGCTAGAGAGCTTTATCCCATCTGGATGCCGGTGATGATTCGACTCTCAAAAGTGACATTGGGTCAAACTCTAGAGCAGAGCCTGGAAACAGCCTTCCCGATTGGACGCTTTACTGATACAGATGGCTGGTTTTCCCTTAGCTCACCGCCTTGCTTACTAATCCTTGATGGTCTGGATGAACTCCCCCGCTCTCCCCAGACTGACCGTCACCTCTGGACGTTTATGGAGCAGGTAATGCGATTCCATACGCAATCTAGCGGTTCGGCTGGTTTGCGCCGCCACAAGATTTTCATCACCAGTCGCTTGCGATCGCTTGATTCTCTAATCCGAAAGTACCAGCAAAGCAGCACTCTTCCCTTACCAACTCAACTACAGCGAATTGTGATTGAACCGATGGGGCAGGATGAGTTCCGACAATGGTTCCAGCAGTGGGCAAAACTGCAATCTAAATCTATCGCTCAGACGTATTTTACGTTTTTGAAACATGGGGGAGTGTTTCAGTCCTCGCCCGCTGCTAAGGAACTGGCTACCCTGATTCACCGCCCTCTCATGCTTTATCTCGTGGGCATCTTACATCGAGATGCTTTACTCGATGAGAGCATTTTTCAGATGGAATCACCCCAGGTAAAGTTTGAGATTTATGACCGGATGACGCGGTGGCTATTGGGCGAACCCGCTGCTGCGACGGGGCTGCTTCCGGAGTTAACTCGGGAAGGTCTTGCCCATGCAACGCGCTCTTTGGAAGCGATCGCGAATCTTCTTGAGGGTCGCCGCCCCCAAGACCTGCGTCACCAAATGCAAGTAGCTGCACTGACGATTTTTCAAACAGGTCAATATCAAGCGCCTCAATCCGCAATCCAGAAGCGTCTGATGAGTGAACCGACAACCGATGTTCTCCCTCAGACACTGCCAGCTTTCTTCTTCCGAGTTCAGCCGCCCAAAGGGTTGAAGGTTGGTAGGTTGAAAGTTGAAAGTTTAAAAGATAACCTACCTTTCGGGTTCTCCTCCGGGCTACAACTTGCTAACCTTCAAGCTGCACCCCCCGCGCAACCTTCAACCGTTTCTTTCCCAACGGCTTGTATTGAATTCACTCATCCCAGCTTGGGGGAATACCTAGCGGCTGAAGAAATTGCTGCCCAGCTTCAAGCCCTGACTCGACAAGTTCAAAATCAGTACGGTGAAGTTTCCTTTGTCATCCACAATGCGGTCAACGTCGCTCAGCATCTTTACGATTTGTTGGGGTATGGTATTTTGTCCACCCAAATCGAAGAACTCGTGGTTGAGCGTCTCCGACGGGAGGAAAAGCGCAATGCTGAAGCATTTTCCTTTCCAATCTTATTTAAACGCCTCTATCATTTCTACCGAGCTTACTGTCGTGGACGGTGGCTAGATGAAGGCATTGCCCACCACGCTCATTCCCAGCTACAGGCACTCCACAATCCTGTGAATATCTTACAAATCGATGCCGCTGTTGGACTCAATGTCTTTTTATTACTATGTTCAGGAGCGCGAGAAGCACAAATTTCCTTTTGTCCTTGCGGTAATCCAGAGATTCGACGGGAGTTTGATGCTGACCAGCTATTAAGTTTTATCAGTCGAACCGCAGCACTTTCTCCCACTGCCTTTTGGCAGCGGGTACGATACAGCTTGAGTGGAGTGCAGCTGTCAGAAGCCTGCCTAAATCAAGCCATGCTTGCAGAGGCGAACCTATCGCAAGCCAATTTATCCGCTGCTGAGTTAATTGGGACAAATTTGGCAGCAGCAAATCTCGAAAATGCCAATTTGTCTTGGGCAAGCCTTGCCGGTGCTAATCTAGCGAAGGCTAATCTCTGTGGAGCGAACTTAGAAGGAGCGGATTTGTCAGGAGCTAACCTTAAAGGAGCAAATCTAAAATCGGCGAATCTTACCAATGCCTGCCTATTTCAAACCCAGATGGATGAGGAAATCAATAACTTCGCTGTTAGAAGTGGAGCCATATTTTCCCCAGAGGAGTTTCAAGTTTACAACCAGTCTTTAGTTCCGACAAGAATCATTAACAATCTTGAGGGTGACGATCTCTTAGAGGAAGAACCGACAATTTTTATTGAGAGTGCAGAAGGAGAAGTGATGTTGCCGGATGCACAGTATAACGTTGATTATGATATTGAGACGGCGCAATTTGAATACTCTACGCTAGAAAAGTCAGGTTTCTCTGATGATGAATATATCTCCAATAGCCATGAAGATACGGCGAGACTAGATGACTTTGCTAATGACGACATTAACTATTGATATGACATCCTTGTGAATTCAACCTCAATGCTC
>DATNQP010000367.1:0-4097 GCA_036703965.1 Leptolyngbyaceae cyanobacterium | reverse complement strand
TCAAGTAACAGCAGTAATCCCAATTGAAGAAGAGCGAGGTCCAGGACGACGGACGTTTGTTCATCTCCAAGGACAAAGCAACCCAGTTGTTGCTTCACGGGCTGAAGATACCATCGTGCGCGATTTGGTACAGGAACCGCGTGAGGTAACTCAAGCTCGTCAGCAACAGGAAATCCTACAAGATTTACTGGTAGATTTGGGCAATGTCAACTCGACTGTACGTCGCATTAGTCGTGACGAAGGCGGTTTAGATCTCGAACGTTTGGAACGACGTATTCGCCAAGTAATGGAAGTGTAGTTAATAACTTTCTTCTAGCATTACCTGTTAGAAGAAAGTTGCCTTTACGTCATCTGTTCCTGAATTGAATAATCCTGTAAAATCATAGAAAAACAATTTTGTCAAACACAAGAGGAGACCAGCCTAAGCTAGGGTCCGAGGCGCGTAAGCCAAGATTGTGGATGCCTGAGCGCGTGTTGTTTACGCCTGCTGCTTTGGAAGAGGCGTGGGGTCAGCAGATTCTGTCTCGCGTACAGTCTCTTAATTTGCCGATTGAGGAGCTACCTCGAAACCGCCTAACAGGTTTGCGCGGCTCCGATGAGCGGGAAACCTACAACAAGAGTAAGCGTACTCTCGCGATTGTAACCGCACCGCCAAGTGCTTTCAAACTCAGCCCTATCCCACCTTCGGCAGACTGGCAGTTTCACATTGCAGAAGGTTGTCCAGCACACTGCCAATACTGCTATCTGGCAGGTAGTTTGTCAGGTCCACCAGTCATCCGTGTCTTTGCCAACTTGCCCCAGATATTAGACAATCTAGCGGTTTACGAGCAAGCTCAAAAGGCGACAACTTATGAAGTCAGCTGCTACACTGACCCCTTAGGCATTGAGCATCTGACTGGCAGCCTCAATATGTGCATCCGCCATTTCGGGACACGAGAGAATGGTCATCTGCGCTGGGTGTCGAAGTTCGATGCGGTGGATGAACTGCTCGACTTGCCGCACAACGGTCACACGCGCTGCCGGATGAGTGTTAATGCCGCACCTATTTCCGGTCGGTTTGAGGGGGGTACAGCATCAGTAACAGCCCGTCTTCAGGCTTTGCGGCGGTTGGCGCTGCCTCGCTCAAAAGGCGGTGGGGGTTATCCGGTGGGTCTAGTAATTGCACCGATTATGCCCATAGATGATTGGATGTCACATTACGAGCGCCTCTTTGACCAGATTAGCGTTGCGTTCGATTTCGATTGTGACCTTACCTTCGAGTTAATCTCCCACCGCTTCACACCTGGGTCAAAGGAAGTGCTGCAACAGTGGTATCCTCAAACTTCTCTGGATATGGATGAGGCAACACGTAGCGTCAAACGCAACAAGTTCGGCGGCACGAAGTATGTTTACTCTTCCGACACGATGAAGATACTGCGCCGCTTTTTCGAGGGCGAGATTGCTAAACGCTTTCTCCTAGCTCGTGTTCTCTACTGGACGTAGTGTGAGGCTAACTTCAACCCATTCTCTTATCTCAAAAACACAAAATGGCAGAAATTTTTAGATGATATTAGAGTGGCATTAATTTATCCTTATAGGGCTTTTCTATTCCTTCAAAACCCGACCTTAAGAATCGCCTCTTTACTTACCTTTTTGCACAATCCCTAGTATTCCCATACCAGCTAGAATACCGCCGAGTAATATCCAAGTACCATCAAAGCCGACATTGATACGATGAGTGTTTTCTTGATGAGCAATGATAAATAACTCTCTCTGACTAGCTCCTTGAGTTGCCAGCTTCTGAAAGCGTTGATTAGCATTTACTAAAGCGATGTAATCATTGATGCCCCACCAAATAGATGCAACTACAACAGCACTGCCAGGAACTACCAGTAGTAGTAACAGAATTAAAGTTTTCATGATTCACTATTCTCCTGAACTCCTGAACTTCTGTGTTCCTCTTTCAACATTGTCTTGATTGTAGGGGATAACTGGATGCTGTTGCTGCCGACCACTCCCACATAGAACCCGCATAATTTTTGATATTGGTAAAGCCTAAGTCAGCCAGCACACTAACAAAAAAAGCTGAGCGGACACCACCCGTACAATAGGTAGCAATTGGTGTATCGTAATTTATTCCCAATCTATTGAGCTGGGAAATAATCTGGTCGCGGGGAAGTAAGTATCCCTTGGCATCTATCAAGTCTTTGAAGTAAAAATGCACAGCACCAGGTATATGTCCTCCTCGTTGTTCACCGTAGGGAGTAGCCCCAGCAAATTCGCCTGGTGAACGTGTATCAATGACAATCAACTTTTGGGATGCAACTTGAACAGAGAGATTGGCTTGGAGTTCATCGCGCTGGATTGACCATAATGCCGTTGGTTTTATAACAAAGTCTTCAGGAATGGGTTGAGGCAAGTCCAAAGTAATCGGCAAACCAGCTTCGGTGAGTGCTGTATAACCTCCGTCAACAAAAGCGGCTGATTGATGCCCTAGGGTGCGTAACATCCAAACAACTCGCCCCTCTTCACCAAAATTACATTGATGAGCCGGATTGCCAATTATAATTACAGGTTTGCTATTAAAAATCCCAAGGTTGCGAAGTTTTTGTTCCAGAATTTCTGGGTTCTCAAGCAGTTTCCCTTTATGGGGTGATTGTTGTTGTGAGAATTGCTGCCAGCTGACGTGAACTGCACCCGGTACATGACCAATCAGCCACGCCAGTAGATGGCGGGAGTCGAGAATTGTTGCTCCTTGTTCAATCAGTTGCTTGGCTTGTGCCGCGCTTACTACCCACTGATTGCGACAGAATGAGGAGGTCATACAAAATCCAAAATGATATCACTCTGCCGCCCGCCAATGGATATAGGGACGATTTGCAGACACAGCCTTGTACAAGATTTCCCGATAGCCATCATCCCGGCTGACATCCATACGAAAATACACTTTAGCGTTACGGAACTGGAAATTGTAGGCACTAAGCAACCCAGAACTAGCTTGACCAACACAAGAGGTATACTCACGGCGTAGCGGGGCTTCATATTCCAGCCGTTTCTTCTCGGAAACCACCAACTTGGCAGACCCAGATGCGATCGCTTGCGTGTTAGCAATAACTGTATGGTCGGCACCCCCTTCAAATCCAAGGGAGAATAGCCAAAGCCCCACAGTCTGGGGACAGTTTCCCGCCTGACGTTGAACATTAAACTGGAAGTTGGGTTGCACTCGTGTCTGTGCAAATGGGTCTTGCTGGGCGTTAGTTGAGGTTTGATGAATCACGCCTGTATTGCAAGCTGCTACCAGTCCTGCCAGAAGTCCTACGCTGGTGTAAAACTTTGCTAGCTTCTGCCAACGCTTTGTATTTGAGCTAGCTGCTGTATTCAAACTCTTCGGTTTCATTTTGCTCAAATCCTTCACAAATGAAATTGCTCTCCACAGACAAAGGCGATCGCTCAAGAACAACAACATCCTTACAAAGGCGATCGCCTGATCGTGATTGAAATGTGAAACGTCCCTGTTGTACTTATCCTGCGTTCGCCCGCATGATTGCCATCCAAGTCCGAGCGCCAACAACACCATCCGGGTTGATTCCATTTGCCCGTTGGAATCGCATTACAGCAGCACGAGTTTGTGAACCATAGATGCCATTGGGTGGGACACTTAAGTATCCCAACGCCTTCATTAAGCCCTGAACATTTGAGACTAGCTTGCCGCGACTCCCCATTTTCAGAACCGGAGCCGTTTGAGGGGTATAGCAGATAGTGCCGCTACCGTCCGGAGTCGAAGGACACATGGGTTGAAGAGCGTAGTCTCCGGGATTAGCGAAGGCACTGCTACCAGCAAGGAGGAGGGAGCTGATAGAAATTGCGGTGAGAATACCCAGAGTCAGAATATTCGGCTTGAGCCGTTTAGTCGTCATCGCCGTTAGGTTTCCTGAATTTGAAGAATGTGGCAGAAGCAATCCACTTTGGATAAGTAATCTGACATCTTGCACCAAGCCCTCAGAATGGAATTCTGGGGCTATACAAACTAAGTCCGCCTGCGCGGACTAATCAAAAATCAAGGGTTTTGTAACCTGCGGAGGCAGGTTTTGTTTGTGTAGCTGCGGTTTCAACCGCCA
>DATNQP010000366.1:0-9017 GCA_036703965.1 Leptolyngbyaceae cyanobacterium | reverse complement strand
CAAAGGGCGGCTCAATGACAGTACTGCCTGTGGTGCCGTAGCTGAATCTGAGGGTGCCATTGCGGGGATTGATGGGCAACGTGTAGCTAACATCTACGCCATTGCTGCCCTGGGTATTGTTGTAGGACAAGCTCAAGCCATCCCCCAGTCCCAATAAGTTGGCTTGGTTGAGCTGCACTTGGGTGTTAACGCTGCCAATACTCGGTGCTCGATTATTACCCGTTGCCAGTTGAGTCGTGAAGGTTTTCGCCTCTGTCACCCGCACCTCTAACAAATTTGAGCCGGGTTGGGTTCCAGCCGTTAGTTCCGCTGACAGGTTTTGAATGAGGGGATTGAGTTGCAGCAGTTGTAGAGCCTCTAGCAGGCGATCTCGATTTAGGGGTTTGGATGTGGCAATAGCTAAACGCGATCGCACGTAATTCGGGTTCAACCGTCGCGTGCCACTGACGTTAATGGCTTCCAAACCCCCTTCAATTACCTGAATTTTGACCACACTCCCTCCAAGGGCTTGCGGTGGGATGAGAGCGCCCGAGCTAATGTAGCCCCGGTCAAGGTAGAGTTGGGTTACGGCGGAACGAGCTTGGAACAGTTCCGCAAATGAGATTGGTCGTTTGGTAAAGGGTTCTGTAACTTTAGCTAACTCTTCATCACTGAAGGCTGTATTGCCCTCAAATTCAAACCGTTCAATAGTAATGGTTTCAGGGATTTTACCAGGAACGGATTGAGGGGTTGGGGGAATCGAGGCTGGGGACTGTAGTAACTGGTCTGGAGGTGGCAGTGGGGCAGGAGATTGAGGTTCTATCGGAGTTTGGGACGGCGGCTCGGGTCTATCCGGTCGGAAGACCGGGTCGTTTTGTGCAGGAGGAGTTTGCGGTAACGGGGGAAGTTGAGCGATTTCAATACCAGAGTTTAAAAGACAGGCACCTGTCGTCAGAACCGGACTCAGGGATGAATTGGCTTGATTAGAGCCGTTAGGTGGAACCTCACACGTTGCCTTTTGACTTCGCCCTTTTTCTTGCCCAACCGTCTGCGCTCTTACTGACCTAACATGCAAGCTGCTCGTCAACACGAAGAGACTCAGCAGTAAGAAGGACGGGGATTGCTTGAGGTGAAGTCTAGGAACCATTGCAGAAAGTGGCTGGCGTCAGCGAGGGATTGTGGGGTGTAACAGTCGAGGCTTGGGCTGTGAGGATTATTTCACCCTTTTCACCAATAATCCACCCTTGAGCCTCAGCGTAGGTCGGAGTTTTTGGCACGCTGCTTTCAGCCAGAGCGGAACTATTAGGATTAGTAGACGTAGCATTCCCCGTGCGATTCTCCACCGGCGGCTCAAGGGTCACCCAAGGAGTTACAACAGATTCACTCTGAAGTGTGTCATTAGGATTGGGCGGCAAACCCCCGCGCCCGGTAATCGTGAATTTGTTTTCTTCCCTCGACGACGAACGTCCACGGGCAGGACAGTTCTGAGCAAGCAGCCGCGAGGCATCCACTGGAGTCTGTGGCAGGTTGGTCAACGATTGGGTCGGGTCAAGATTCAGGGTACTACTAGTTGTCACTAAGCCATCTATTCCCAATGTAGAACTAGCATTGATGTCATTCGTTTTGAGGTTCAAGGGGCGGCGCGCGATCGCTCTGAGAGCAGCGGCTGTGATTTGGATGTTCCCCCCTGTACCTGTGAAAGCGTTGGCTTTGATGTCGTTATTGTTGGCAGGGGCAGCGATAATGTCTGACTGGGTATTGATGGTGATATCGCCTCCATCCCCGCCAGCATTAGCTGTGCCTGCTGTGGTAGATATCTCACTATTGCGGAGCAACAGCAAAAAGCCCCCGACATCCAAGGTAATATTCCCACCCTCGCCTGATCGAGTTTCAGCGGTGATGCTGCCTTGATTCCTCAGCTGAATGTCGCGGTTCGCTTTTATTTGAAGGTTGCCTGCGCTTCCAGAACCCTGATTGTTCACCGTGACTTGAGCGCCATTCCGGATAAATAAGTCTCTGGTTGAAACGTTTATGTCTCCCCCTTCAGCGTTAGAGTCAGCAGAGGCATTGGCAAACAGTCCACTCGACCCAGGAGCAACATTATCAAAAACCTGCGGGGCAAGCACCGGACCAAAATTAGCAACAGTCTGATTAAATCGGTCAGTAAAGGTTGGATCGCGACCAGAGAGGGTGATGCTATTAGCCGCAATGACGGTAATATTACCAGCACGTCCAGTGCTGAAGGCAGTGGTGAGGATTTGTCCACCATTGGTAGCGTCCAACGTGTTGACATTCACAACAATATCACCACCAGTAAAAGCATTCCGAGTTCGCGCACTCAAAACAGCTCCATCCGATAGACGCAAGCTACCTGTATTGACTTCGATGACACCACCTATCCCAGTTGCTCTATCCTCAGTGGCAGTAGATAGCCCTGTAGAGAATCCGTCTGGGCTAACTCCAGAGAGGCTAACAAAATCAGACGCATTGACCAAAATAATTCCGGCGTTCCCCTCTCCACGAGTCAGGGCTTGCAAATTCGCTCCACCATTCATAGAAAGCGATCGCGCTTCGATATCGATGCCGATCGTAGTACCTATGGCTCTTTCCTCTACTGTGCTGAAAATGCCAGTATTACTGCCTGTCAGTGATACATTCCCACCAGCCTGCACAAGTATGATCCCGGAGTTTCCGATTCCAAACGTCTGAGTTGTCAATAAAGCGCCACTACTGAGAGAAACATCACCCTCAATTTGCAACGCTATAACTCCGGCGTTTCCCACTCCATAAGTTTGGCTCGTCAAAGTAGCACCATTGGTTAAAGAAAGGGAGCCAGCCTCAATCCCAATGCCACCCGCATTCCCTGTGCCTGTCAAACCCACATCACTTAAGATCCCACTATTATTGTCAATCAAGACCTCACCAATCGCGCCTACAGTTACAAGTCCGGCATTTCCCTGCCCAAACGTGCTAGTACTCACGATAGTACCGTTAGTCAAGGAAACCGAGCCTTCTGACTGGACAGATATATTTCCAGCATTTGGAATCCCCAAGGTTTCACTATCGATACTGCTACTTGTAATCAAGACGTTATTGATAGCATCAATGCTGATATCCCCTGCACTACCAGTACTTACAGGGTTAACAGTACTCAGGCTAGAACTATCAATATTAACAATTTCAGGTGAAAACGAGTCGTCATACGCATCAGATTGACCTATTAAGATGCGTCCGAAATTTCCCTCACTCAAGATAGTACTTTGATTGAAAATAGAGACCTGGTCACGAGCACTGATAATTATATCTCCAGCCAATCCAGAGCCAGAGTTGGTCGTATTTAGCGTGGACTGGTTCAACAAAACCGACCCTTCTGTGGCGGCGAGTTCAATAAAACCGAAGTCAAAGGTTTCATCGTTGTTACTACTGCTAACGATCTCGCTATTGACAAGAGAAACCTGGTCACGGGTATTAATAACTATATCTCCGGCAATTCCAGAACCCAAGTTATTTGTATTCAGCGTCGAGTCAGTCACAGAGAGCGCACCAGCCTGAATTAAGATGCCGCCAGAATTGCCACTAGCTTCAGCTTCCGCCATGCTGAGAATTGTACTTCCATTGGCGATAGAGACAGGACCACTGGCGTTTAGAAAAACAAGTCCAGCATTTGCCACTCCTTTAGTCGTGGCGGTCAATGTAGCACCACTCGTTAGAGAGATTGAATCCGCTTGCATCAAGATACCACCAGGGTTACCGGTAGCTGTAGATTCCATTGTGCTGAAGATGGTGCTGTTATCAATAGAGACATGATCAGCCTGCAAAAAGACGATTCCAGCGTCCCCTACTCCAAAAGTACTGGTACTCAGTTGAGTTCCACCAGTTAGGGAAAGTGTTCCCCCCACCAGCAAAATACTGCCAGCATTGCCGGATTCGCTACCTACGTTAACTAAAGCTCCATTGGTCAGCACTACATCAGTGCCTACTACACCATTGGCAGGAAGAATCAAGGTCAACTGATAGTCATCAATACTTAACCCGACGCTTCCCGATCCTGTAAATCCTGCTATCTCAACTTGACTTCCTTCTATACCCTCTAGGGTTCCGCCATCAACCTGTACGTTGCCTCCCACTAATAGAAGACTTTCAGGATTTCCTACAGAACCGACTGATAACACTGCACCATTTCTGACTTCAATGGAACTAGTTTGCTGATTTGCAAGTTGATTGAACAGAAAGGCAGAAGGATTAACCGTCAGTGTTGGTGAGGGAATATTCCCAGCAGAAGCACTAAAAATGCTTCCATCGGGAAACTCTAGAGCATTGGCAGTTGTGGCGACAAAAGAACCGCCAAGATCGAGACGAGCATTTGACCCGAAGATAATCCCGTTAGGATTAATCAAAAATAGGTGGGCATTACCTCCGGTCACCCCAAGCGTTCCTAAAATGTTGGATGGCTCAGTCCCCGTTACACGACCAAGGATGTTCTCGATTCCTGGTGGATTGGCAAAATAGACCTGTTCTCCATTCCCAACATTGAATTGTAAAAAACTATGGAAGAGGTTAGCTCCTCGCATTGCCCCCCCATCAATCCTGTCACTAAGGAGATCATTGATAATAACGCTGGGTGTGAGGACCGAAGGTTCCCCTGGCAGTGTACTATCGGGAGTGATCTGCGCGAAGGCGCTGTTTCCCAAGGACGCGATCGCGAAGTATCCCATTAGGGTTATCGCTCCCCTGATCCCCAAAGCAACAAGCCTGACCCTAGGCTTTGCTAAGCCTATCTCTAACGGCAAGCCTCGAAAGCCTTCTCTTCTCACGCCACACTCCGCACGATGAATTACGCCCTACAGTATCACAGGCTACTCAAACTCGATACAAGATGCAAGATACCAACATCTTCACGCCACAGCTAACAGCGGATGGCTCATTCACTTTCTTCTCAACCGAGATGGGTGAAGCGTTTCACAGTGTTCAAGGTGCAAAAGAAGAAGCCCAGCTGAAATTTGTAGAGCCATGCCAGCTAGCCCAGAAAGCTCAACAGCCGGTATTGCACCTGCTTGATGTCTGTTATGGTCTAGGCTATAACACCGCTGCTGCCCTTGAAGTCATTTGGGCAAACAATCCTAGTTGTTGCGTTGAGTTAGTCGCCCTGGAATTAGACCCAGCTGTACCAAGAGCCGCGATCGCACATCATTTGCTTCAGAACTGGACTCACCCTATTCCCCAACTGCTGGAGGTTCTGGCGACCTCTCTAGACGTTCAAACTCCCCAATTCCACGCTCAACTCTACCTCGGCGATGCTAGAGCAACGATTCAGCGGTTACATCAATCCAACTTTCAGGCAGATGCAATTTTTCTCGACCCCTTTTCCCCTCCCCGATGCCCTCAGTTATGGACCGTTGACTTTCTTCAGCAGTTAGTTCGCTGCTGTGCAACGACTGGTAGATTGGCGACTTACTCCTGCGCCGCGCCAGTGCGAAGTGCGCTCATTGCCGCTGGGTTGAAGATTGGCTCGACATTACAGGTGGGAGGTCGGCAACCAGGAACGGTAGCTAGCTTCAGCGCCACTGATTTACCAACTCTCTCTAGGCGATCGCAAGAACATTTGCAGACTCGTGCCGCCGTTCCCTACCGTGACCCTCACCTGTGTGACTCAGCTCAAGTTATTTTGGAGCGACGTCGAATTGAGCAACAGGAGTCTTCCTTGGAGCCAAGTTCCCACTGGCAAAGGCGTTGGTCAACATCAGGGAACAGGGGTCAGGGGTCAGGGAACGGGGAACAGGGAACGGGGAACAGGGAACAGTGACCAGTGACCAGTGGCTTTGGTTATAATGAGTTGCGTACATTGGGGCTGTGGCTCAGATGGATAGAGCAAGCGCCTCCTGAATAATTGGGCACTATGGAAGAAACTCCATGAGTGAATGTGGTCAAATTCGGTGAACCCTAAAGAGTGATAACGTACTACTTTGCACTCTACGGCAATACCGAGCCAAGCCTGACTCACAGCCTCAATCGGTTTGAATCAGGAAGGTTGAGAGACTAGACGGCCACCACCTAAAGGCTTTATGCCTATGGTGAAGGTATAGTCCAGAGAGTGGGGAAACTCACACAAATCTGAAGCGCTAGGTCGCCGGTTCAAATCCGGCCAGTCCCGTTTTCTACTTGTCCTAAGTTAGAGAAATTTTGAATACCTTACTCGTCAAAGTTTGGTTGTGATACCAAGCTGATGCTCTCTTATGGATTGGGACATGGGCTAGGGGGTATCTAGGAATTTCGGTTTATACCTCAACTTGGTATTAGGGCAAGTACCAAGTTTTTCCAAATCTGTACGGATTAGCAGAGTGTAGACTAGGAAAGTTTTGAGTAGGGAAGTTTGACTTTTTCTTTCATTCATTTTGAGACAATTGCAGTACCCTTAGACTGGTAAGTTACTAAGTCAGGGTGGTTTTTGGCTCAAGCTAACAGTAGCAATGCTCCTATACCATTTTTATTTCCTGAGGCTACATCTCACGGGAGAGATGGGAGGATTGTATAGATGGTAAAAGCTGAGGTGTAACACATAAATAGGGTATCAATACAACTTGATTCATTTACTTATTCATGCTTTTAAAAACTTTTTCTCGTAAGCGGCGATACCTGTCTTCCTCACCTCGGCGCTCTAAAGTTAAGCTATTACCCTGGATGATATCGTTGCTTGCGATTTCATTCATCTGCGGCTACAAGCAGATTGAAAGCTATTTTGCACAACCGGAAGCTATTTTGGTCTTAGGAGGGGCTGAGGAGCGAGAGTTGTTTGCTGCTAAGTTTGCACGGGAGCACCCAAAACTACCAATCTGGGTGTCTTCGGGTAGTCCTGAGGGATACGCCAAGCGTGTCTTTGCCAAGGCAGGAATTGATAAGAGTCGCGTCCATCTGGACTATCAAGCCGTGGATACAGTGACTAATTTCACAACCTTAGTTGATAGATTGCAAGCCCAAGGAATTGAGAGCGTTTATTTGATCACTTCTGCTTACCACATGCGCCGCGCCCGCGTTGTCGGTGAAATAGTCTTCGGTAGCCGGGGAATTGTCGTCAAACCTATACGAATTCCTTCTAGGCGCTCGCCTGAACCGATTGAGAAATCCCTTCGAGATGGCGCAAGAGCAATTCTTTGGGTGACCACCGGTCATACGGGTGCTACCCTTCGGGATGCCTCCGACATTATTAAGAGGTACTAGTGCAGCACGGCGGAAATAACTATCCAATTAAAAAAGGTTAAAAAGCTTGCACAGTAAGCTTTCTATCTTCTGCCCTCTGCCTTCTATCTTCTGCCTTCTTGCACTAGGGGACTGGGGACTGGGGACTGGGGACATGGACACCAATCAGCGCCTTTAGGCAAGTGATTCTTTTACCAAAATGTAGGGTTGTACGATCAGTGCTTGAAACCGCTTAGTCTGGTCAGTGTTCCAATCTACGAGTTGGTTAGGAAAAGGCTTGTGAAGCAGTTGTTCGCTAATCCAATGCTGTACCGATAGGACATCATCACGAGCGATCGCTACCCCGACATCTACTAAATCTAACTCTTGATGGACAACCAAAACCATATCACGCTGTACATGAGGTTTCAGCCAATTCCACTCGGCTTCATCCAGATTTTCTGCTAATTCTGCTCTAAAATCTTGCATTTTTGACTTCCGGTTTACTAATTTTACTTCCTGCTTACTAGCGATTTATCATCTGAAGTATCAATTGCCTCAACGACCTAAATCATGCATGGCATGAATCGCCGCTGCACACTGTTGCGTCAGGGCTTCCAATTCTTCCCGTTTTGTTGAGGTGGGGGGGTCAATCACCTGACCAATCCGCACCGTTACCGGCACAGGTCGCGGCACGGGTGAGCCTTTTATGAAAATTGCCTCAGTTCCCCACAAACTGACCGGAAGCAATGGGACTTTCGCTTTAGCCGCAATCAAAGCAGCACCTAACTTCGGTTCTGAAATTCGGGCGTCGGGTGTCCGTGTTCCTTGCAAGAACAGACCAACCGCCCATCCAGCCGATAGGCAATTGAGCGCTGAACGAATCGCACTTCGGTCTGCTGCCCCTCGCTTCACCGGATAAGCACCATACAGCTCAATCCCTTGCTTCAATACGGGTATACGAAACAATTCCTCTTTTGCCATGAATGCCACCGGTCGGCGCATACTACAAGACACAATCGGTGGATCAAAGTCGCTGGCATGGTTACTCACCACTACAAGTGGTCCTTCCTGGGGTACGTGTTCGGCACCATAGATATGCCCCCGAAGGTAACCATGAAGTACTGGACTTACTATCGACCACTTAAAGGCATGGTAGAGCAGTAGGCTAGCAACTGGTTCGCGGCTTCTGCCTATAGAAGACAACATGTAACAAGCCTACCCATTTATATATTGACAACAATTGAATAATAAACTCTGCTTCTAATAACAAGACTTTAGAAGATTGTTGGGATTCACAGAAAGTTTCACTCAACTTTAAAAAGCAATAGGCAGGTGGGCGCACACCAATCGCCCATTTTTGCTCTGTTGACTAATGACCACCAACTAACTCTTGCCTAGTAATAGTCCGATTCAGTTTCTGGCAGTGGCATGACTTCAACAAAGTTAGAGGGGTCGCGGAGGTAGCGGGTTGCCTCTTCCTCTAAACGGTGAATCAGGTAGGCTTCCAGGGCATTACTATGCCGCAGAGCAGCAAGATAGCCATCAATATACAACCGCAGATCATCGAAGCGGTAACCCCGATTCCACATATAAACCAGGGCGTCAGTAAGCTGTTGATAGTAGCGTATGCTTTGAGTATCTTGAAGCATGATCTTAAAACTTTTGAGTCCTGAATTGTAATTTTTGAGTTGCAGGTTGTCAATCAGATGATTAACAATGAACAACGGCAACTAGCCCATACTCTTATTGTCCCTGAGTTGGGTAGCGTAGTCTCCTAACTTGAGTAAGAAAAACTCCTTCGGTACTCTTCAGACTCGCGGTAAGAATGGTTTGTAGGTAACTAAATGGTTTTGCCGTCAAGG
>DATNQP010000365.1:0-11235 GCA_036703965.1 Leptolyngbyaceae cyanobacterium | reverse complement strand
TAGCAGTTCCACAACTTGAGCAATTTGAATTTCACCCCCAGCACGGCGGAAGGCTTCACTATAGCCCTGGTTAGTGTTTTCTGGATGGATATGTCCGTGGCGAACCGTAAGGACACCCGCGATCGCATTTCGATTGAGTAGAGGTTCCAGCTCACAGGCGTCTTCTATACTGAGGAGCGTCGGGGGAATTGCAAAACGGGTGTAGGCGTCTGCCACTGCCTGCGGGTCGTCCTTAGAGTCAATCGTCAGCACTAAATCCAATTCCCGGAACTCGGTGTCAATGTCCAATTCTTCAGATAAAGTGCGGTAGCGTTCGATTCCCTCCTGACATAACACTCGTGTCAACTCCGATGTCCCTGACCAGTAAGCAAGACCACCATAGCTATAACGGGTAGCCCCTTGCAGAGTTGCATTTTGCTCCAATAGCAGGACACTGAAGCCCTTTCTTACCAGTTCGTAACCCAGTGCTGCACCTGTAATACCGCCGCCAACCACAATCCAGTCGTAGATTTTCATTGGGATTTAATTTTCTAGAAATATCAATTCCTTAAGCCTCCTCCAGAGCAGTCTTAAAAATACAAGTAATTGCCATAAGAGATAGAATATTATGAGAAAAAATTTGAGCCATAACGCTAACTTCAATGCTTAACATCGACTGCTTTCAACTTTAAGTAAATATACTAATCAGCTGCCAAGACTTTTTCAACTGTCAAAATCTCTAGAGTAGACAATCTCAAACTCCAGCTGATTACTTTCTAGAAAATTGTGGGTGAAATGATCGACCACATTTGTATCGCTGAGTTCTAAATTGTAGAAATCTACAAAGTCATGCTCGAAATAAGGACCAGCGTGCCAAGTTCCCATCTCTAACTTGATAAAGCAATTACCCGGAATACAGAAGGCTGAAATTTCCTCTAAGGCTGGTTGCTGTGCCTCATGGGGAGGAGCAACAGCGATTAACCAATCCTTCCCTTCTAGGGAACCTAAACATTGAGTGCATTGCCCATGGCGAGTAATTTTGTGAAATTTGCGACCCTTATGGTGCAGCCGCATGATGTAAAACCGGGGAGTGCCATTCTGGAGGTTTAACTGAGCATCCTCTGCATCGTAAGACTTGCCGTCTTCAGTGGCGCAAATCACTTGACCATAACGCTGGAAGTTATCTGGCGTTACCCATTCTGCCTGCAATTGCTGAACGGTTGTTGCTGTATTCATCGCTTCCCCCCAATGTTGGAATTTTCCCCACTATATAGTTTAGGGCTTACGCCTCTTGCCTCTTGTCTCTTGCCTCTTCTTTACTGGTCAGTTATTTTTGTGACGTTGTACTAGCTCTGCCTCTGGTAGGATTTTCAATAGTGTGATAAAAATCACAAGCCTTAGAGAATTCACCTCACAAACCTTGAAGAGAACCATCATCTCCTCAAAGAGTCTTCAATCACCAAGCTGTGTACAGAAATCCCTGAAACTAAGCACATGGAATTCTCTGAGAACTCGATGGCACCTCCAACCATTTTTTCCCACTTCACAACTACTCATCCGACAGTCGTCTTACACAACCAGGACTCACACCCTATCGGCAGGAAAGTTCCTCTAACCCCCTCTTCTCTTGCAAAGGTTAAGGGGAGTATGGAGTCGCCTCTGGGGATGGGGGGAAGGGGGAGGCAGGGGAAACAAAACTTAACTCCCCCCAAAGTTGGAGGGGGTAGGAGAGGGCTATACGTAGCGCCTGAGAATGAGCCTCACTCGGCAAGCCAATTTAAGTTAGACAAGTCGAGGCAAAGGCTTTCTCCTTCACAAGCGCAGGAAATAATCTGCCGCTTTTTTCTTGGCTTGGTCAAGCAACACCCTCCGGAGGTCGTTTTACAGAAATTTAAGCATTTATTTATTGAGCCTACAGTTTCGGTCAGCTCAATAACTCGCCAAGCACTAGAGCAAATTGCTTTACAAGGTCAGGAAGAAACCTTTATTAATACCCTGAAGCGCTCAATTTATATTCTTGTTAACAATTGGAGTGCCAGCAGACAGCAACAGTACATACAGGAATTAGTGGAACTGCTTTCTGTAGGACTGGATGCTCAGGAAACTTTTTCCGTTACTCTCAAACACCTTCACCTCTGGCGAGGCAACTTTGTCAACAGCCAAGATTACCAAGAACTAAAAATATTTGTCTCAAAATACGACAAGCGGGAGAAGCGTCACTGGAGTGAGCGCTACAGCTCTTACTTGCTAGTTTCTCAATCGGTCGATGCCAGAAAACTCGTAGAACAGCGAGAAGCCGCTCGAACCCGCTATGAGCAGCTTAAGGAGCAGTTCAAGCTTGAGTTGGCTATGTACACGGCTCGGACTCCGTTAGCCGCTTCCCAACAAAATGCCTCACTCAATCCGACAACACTGGGTGAGGAGGCGTTGCACTTAATCGAGAAAACATTACTCAAACACGAACCCTTCAGTTATGCCAGTTGTGCCAGAATCTTTCTCAAGCAAACTCAACAGCTGTGCTATGAAGATTTTAAAAAAAGCCTTCTCAACTATTTATTGTTTGCTTTCGATGACCAAGATTTAGCCGAGGTAATAAAGACTCACCTGGCTTCCCATCTAGAATTCCTCTATGAAACTCATCATGAAGAAACCTGGAACGGTAATCTGCTCCTGAGAACTTGTAATCGTGTCATTGAATATTTAACCATACTAAATTTGGGAAAACCTTCTGCGTTATTCATTTCATTAGCAACGCAAGGCAAGGCTTTTAGTTTAGTTGTTGTTATGCTCAGAATTGTTTTGCTGTGTCCGCCAACCTCCACTCATTTAGAATGTTGTCTGGCTCAATTGATACAGCATTATGAAAGCGAGTCAGAATCAGAGTGTCAATGGCTAATTCGTTTTTTGGAAGTTCTACAAGTCACACTAACAATTTATGCCGAAAATGTGCGATATAATTTGGTAAACATGGCAGAAGATAAGCCAGAGAGTCCCAGGACTCATGAGGGGAATCCCTATCGCATTTTTTCTCAGCTAAAAAGGAAACAAAAAAAGCAAAAACCACTGCTTGACGAGTATCCTTTAGTCAGGGATGGAAACTCTTCCTAATCAGCGATCGCTTTTTATTTAGTGAGTGCCTACCTACTTATCACTCTTCTTCAAGAGCCAATCGCACTTCTCTTTCTAAGCGCTGGCGTTGAGCAATTTCTACCCGTAATTGTTCCTTTGCTTGTCTCAGTTGTTCCTTTGCTTGTCTCAGTTGTTTAGCACTCTCTGCAAGTCTCGCTTCTAACTGCTCATTTCTCTTTTGCAGAAGCGTTTCTAATTGCTGTTGTTCAATATTGTTATGGAAGACCAAGACCGCTCCAATGATTTTACCAACATCATTTTTTATCGGTGCGGCACTGTCATCAATTGGAATTTCGGTGCCATCCTTAGTAATGAGTAGAGTGTGGTTTTCTAAACCCACCGTAATTCCCTCTTTGAGTGCCAACGCGACTGGACTCTCAACAACCTCTCGTGTTGTTTCGTTAATTGTTTGGAAAACGTTGGTTAAATCATTGCCCAGAACTTCTTCCTGTTTCCAGCAGGTAAGTGCTTCGGCAACAGGGTTCATAAAAGTAACTAATCCTTGGGAATCCGTTGTAATCACGGCATCACCAATACTCTTGAGCGTTGTCGCTAGCCACTGCTCTCTTTCTCTAAGCTGCTGCTCCATTTGATGCTTGTAAAGAGCAATTTCAATTGTTGTTGCTAAATCTCTCGCTTCAAAGGGTTTGAGAATATAACCGTATGGCTCTGTGAGCTTGGCACGATTGAGAGTTTCGTCATTGGTATAAGCCGTGAGATAAACGACTGGTATCTGAAAACGGTTGCGAATTTGTGCTGCTGCTTCAATGCCATCAACTTTCCCCTCCAGTTTGATATCCATCAGGACTAGGTCAGGGTTAGTTTCTATTGCGGCGTCAATCGCTTTTTCTCCAGAAGAAACCTTCGCTACTACACTATACCCCAGTCCTTCCAATCTCTTTTGAATATTAAGGGCAACAATTGCTTCATTTTCAACAATTAAAAGTTTGGCTCTCATTTTTACTACTTTATCTGCTTAATCCCAGCTTTCTGAAAAGCTTATTTGAAATTTGCTGCCGGTACTGCGGTCGAGTTCAATTGTGCCTTGAAGTTGCTTGACTAAAACATTCACCAATTCGATTCCTAAGGAATTAGCACTATTTAAGTCCCAATCTGGAGGAAAACCTACACCATTATCTTTGACAATAAGTGTGAAATGCTTATCCAAGCTAGTACGGAGGGATACGCTGATTTCTCCAGACCTATTATTTGGGAAAGCATATTTTAAGGCATTAGAAACTAGCTCATTAATAATTAAACCACAAGAGAGAGCAGTATCAATAGTTAAAGTAATTTCATCAATCTCTAATGTCAAATTTATGTTACCTATGTTGAAGTCATAGGCTTTGAATAAATAGTTCGTTAAGCTTTGAGTATATTCAGCAAAATTAATTCTGGCAAAATCTTTGGATTGATATAGTTTCTCGTGAACAAGAGCCATCGACTTGACGCGGTTCTGACTTTCCCGGAACACCTCCAGCATTGATGGCTCTTCAATCTGCTGGGATTGCAAGTCGAGCAGACTGCAAATCACCTGCAAGTTATTTTTGACTCGATGGTGAATTTCCTGGAGTAAGACTTCTTTTTCCCGGAGGGAGGCTTGAATTTGTATCTCTGCCAGTTTGCGTTTAGTAATATCAATCCCTATTGAGACAACTCGGGAACCTTGGTGGTACTTCTGAGCAGCAACCAGGTAATTTCGGGTTGAACCGTGGACTTGTGCCTCAATGACTTGGTGACCTGTTTGAGCTGAACCAGCTAGAAACTGAGCCATAAATTCGCTAAAGTCAGGGCTGTTTTTCAGAAAGCCCAGTTGTTTTCCGACAAAAGCATCAGGGCACAGATTGAAGGTGTCAGCCATATACTGATTAACGCCAAGGTATTGACCCTCAGAATTAATCCAGGAAACAAACCCAGGCATAGCATCCAAGACTGCCCGTAGTTGCTCCTTCGTCTGTTGCAGTTCTGATTCCATAGCTTCGAGGGTAGTGATATTAGTAACCACCGCGAAGCTACCTTTGGCAAAAATTGTATTCGGATAGATATTAATGAGGGTTTGGAGAAACTCCTGCTGGTCTTGGAGTGCCGACTGTGCCTTCTGGCGCTCGGCTATTTCTTGCTTGAGAAGCCTATTGATTTGCATCAGTTCGGCAGTTTGCTCAGTTACTCGTTTTTCCAGTTGCTCATAAGCTTCCTGTAAATCTGGCTGTGCCTGCGACGTTAGTTGTTCGATAATCCGCTTTTGTTCCAGAATGATCGCGACCAGTTGTTCAGTAGGCAACTGTTTAAGATCTTCTGGGTCAGGTTCTTGGGGTGGTGTGGCTGGGGTCATGTAGCAAAATTACTGGAAATTCTCCCATTGTCAACCCCACTACCTGAATTTTCAGTCAAAAGAGCGATCGCTTTCTTGACGGCTGTTTAGCCTAAACCTGCATTAGTAAAAATAAGCCCAAGATAATCGCCCCACCCCCCAGAATGAACGACCAAAGACGGTGGAAACTCTTGACAGTTGTGCCACTTTCAGTAGTAAACTCGGTCAGATCCACCCAAGGTGCGACACCACGGCGGAACCAACCTGTTGCACCAACCTGCGCCCCCAGCAATTGCTTCACCCGGTTCATGCCAAACAGGAAATTCCCAATTGGACCAAAACGAGACGCATAGTGCAGGTAAATCATACCAGTGGGGTCTTGGAGTTTGAGGTCAGACCCGAACTCATAACCGGCATCGCCGCGACCAATCAACTCACCCTGGAGTTTCACGGGTTGACCTCGCAACGGACTGGCATAGGGGTCAGACATTAACTTGAGTACATTAGATTCGGGGGCCTGATTGAAGCTGGGAAACATCACAAAAGTTCGGAGCAAAATTCCCACTCCCAAGCCCAGGAGAGCGCAGGCGAAAGGTGCAAGAGGGATAGTTCCAGCGATCGCAATTCCGATTGCCATACCGACAAAAAAGCCGATAGGCATCGCTGAGTAGAGCAACAGATCCACGGCAAAGTTACCGTAGAGTTTTTTCTTGCTCAAGTTCCTGCTCTCTGCCACAACACGACCCATATCAAACTCGGTTTGTAAACCCAGCTGTTCAGCATAGGTGCTGAGGGCGCGGACACGTTTGCCAGTTAGCGGGTGAGTAGAATTCAACTCCATCCACCAACCCCAAGGGTTAAACAAATCCCACAAAAATACTCGACCTATCTGGTAGGGTTTTGCCGCAATGCGGTAGGCGGTGCCGGTGCTAGCGGCTGCCTTGCCGTCATAGATGCCTAGAGCGCGGGTGCCTTCAATTAAGCGGCTGGGTTCTGAAGCCCGTTTGCCCTCTTCTAAAATGCCATAAGCAATCTTCACCAGAGCACGGGAGAGGGCGTTAGGGTTGCCGGTCGTTTCTGCTGCGAAGTGGTCAGCAAAGTACTCCCTTGTCCGGGACAGATGTAACAACAAGTAGGTGCCAACCATGTAAAACACATAAGCCACAAGCGCCGCTGTACCCGCCGCATTTTTGAGCTTCTCATTACCGCCGCGACCTAAGCGTCTGGCAAAGCTGTAAATCAGATAAGTGATTTGGACTAGGGTGGATGCCAGGGTCATTACGGCAAAGTCCCAGTGGACGATGTGACCTAGTTCATGAGCATAGACGGTGGCAACTTCATCATCGTCCAGGTAGGTAAAGAGTCCCTGACTAACCACCAAACGGGCGCTATTGGGCAAGGAACCATAGGTGAACGCAGTAGGGTTCTGGTCGTCAATGATTCCCAGTCGGGGGTGCTTTAGTTTTTTCGCTTGACAGACGTTCTCAATCACCCGCGCTGCCTCTGGACTTTGGCGCTTCACATCGTCCAGTGACACCCAGCTGGTTTTGTATAGCCAGCTTTGAGTCAAGTCCATGAGGAAGGGAGACAGGAAAAAGGCAGCGACGTTAAAAACTAGGGTAATAGCCACTGCGATCGCTAGCCCAATGGTTGGGTCATTGCTATCGAGGATGAAGACAAGGGCTAACGATAAAACCAACACCATGCCGAATAGCAAGGAGATGGTAACGCCAGAAGCGAGGGCAAGATTACCAGCAACACTTGCTAGAGACAATTTCACACCCGTTTTAGCAGCGCGACCAGCTTTCTGGATAGGACTGGGTTGCTCCGGTTCTGGTGTCCCAGCTTTCTGGACAGGACTGGGTTGCTGAGCTTGTGGCGTCGAAGATGCAGCCTTCTGAGGCGTCTGGGTACTGATGAGAGAGTGGAGAACTTGGTTTGCCCAGTTGCTGACTTGCGGATTGTTATGGGTCGCTAGTGCTTTGGCAATCGTGAGCGCTTGCTCAGTCTCACCGAGCCGATGATAGGCTTTCAGCAATGCCATCTGAGCTTGGATGTACTCGTTAGAGCCATTCTGGCTATAGTACAGGCAAAATTCTTTTAGTATTTGAACGGCATCTCGGTGACGCCCGTCTTTAAGGGCATCTAATCCAGCTTGGAGTGACATAGGCACCTCCGTTAGGAAGAAATATCAGTATATAGTCAAGCGATATTTCCAGATACAAGGAGTATCACCGAGATTTCGCAAAATTTGAAACATTAATTAAAAATTAAGACGGATAAAGCGATATCTAGCGCCTTAAACGCCTAAAAATCGCAATAATATTACCAACGTCCAGCAAAAAAGGAGGCGATCGCTGACCGCCCCCTTTTGTAATTGAATTACTCAAGAACCTTAGTGAGGCACCTTGCTCAGGGCGAACCAAGTGCGATCGCTAACAATTCCATCCTCAACTAGACCTGAACGTTTTTGGAAGGCTTGCACAGCGGCTTTTGTGCGTGAACCAAAATCACCATCAATCTTACCGAGATAGTCCTTAGTAGAGCTGAGCAGGCTCTGAAGGGTAATAACAGTCTTGCCCTTGCTGCCTTGTGAGAGCACGGGCATATTCACTGGCGCACCCGTGTACAGTGATTGCCAAGTCAGAGATCCAACAACGCCATCTTCTACAAGAAAAACGCGGTGCTGGTAGTCAATTACAGCCTTTTTCACGGCTAGGCTGAATATCCCATCAATAGGACCTGTATAAGTACCCCATTTTGTCAGGAGCGTTTGCGCTTCTCTAACTGCATCACCTCTAGAACCTCGCTGTAGTAATGGCTTGTTCAGTTGAGCTTGGGCAGTTGTGGTGACTTGAGGGTTGGTAGATACTGGATTGTCGGAAGTTTGCATAGTCATTAGTGAGAAATTGTTTTTCTACAATTCCTAAGCTAAGGTGCATGACCTGGGTACGACCTCGCCTAACCGTCTCATCCGATTGGGTGAGATTGAAATTCTTCCTGGCACTCTAGGCTATGTCGGCAAAGTCCAAAATCTCTTGTAGAGGCGAAGCCTTCTGGCGAAAATTTCTCAGTGAAACCCTAGATATTCTGTCCGAAGGCTTCGCCGTTCGGAGGGTTGCAGACAGACGCTAGATCCCAGTGCCATCCAGAAAATCTTCAATTTTGATGTAGTGCTCACTCATAAATCCTGTAAGAAAAATACTAAAATCCTGTCGGCTAACCGTAGTATAGTACAGACATCTTAAACACTCAACAAAAGTAGCTTCGTGGAATTGTCTTCTAGAGTGGAGTACGCGCTACTGGCGCTCTTAGAACTAGCAAGTCACAACGGGAACGGAAAACCCCTAAAGGTTGGCGAGATTGCTGCTTCTCAAGGAATACCAGACCGTTACCTCGACCAAATTTTGACGACACTGCGGCGCACTGGTTTAGTCCAGAGTCAACGTGGGGCGAAAGGCGGTTATTTCTTGGCAAAGGAGCCTTGGCAAATTACTTTGCTAGAGATTGTCTCGGACTTAGAGGGCAGTAGTAACTCTAAAGAGGCGAAGCCCTCGGAACCCCCGACATTGGAAAAGGTTTTGTTGTACGAAGTGTGGCAGGAGGGCGAAAAAGCATCCCACGCAGTTCTAAGTCGCTACACGTTACAAGATTTGTGCCAACAACGGGATGCTTACCGACAAGAGAATCCCATGTACTACATATAGAGTTTATAGTGCAAATTCTCGCTTAAATTTCGTAATGCCATAAGGGCAATGGCTCATGCAGAATAATGAATTTGTGAGGGAGGCGTTGAATAATTCCCTGCTTCTCAAAATCATTAAGGAGTCGCGTCACAGTAACTCTGGTTGTCCCAATCGTTTCAGCAATCTCTTGATGGGTTAAGCGCAGCTCAATTCGTTGACATTGAGCGACTTCATGACCAAACTTTTTTGCCAACAAAAATAGCAATTGCAGGAGTGAGTCTTCAACAGACCGACAATGCAGAATCTGCAAAAATTCTTGAAATTGTTGAATATGGCGAATCATTGCCTCGGTCATTTGGTGCCACCGATTAAGAGGTAGGAGGGTGACTTCTACAGGGGTAAGACATTCAATCTGATAAGGTTCTGCTTTCGAGAGTACCCGCGACACAACATCCCCTGGTCCTCCATATCCCCAGAGTGACAGTTGTTCCGTCTTCCAACCAAGTCAGGGTGCGAACTACCCCAGTTTCAATATGCCAGAGATAATCTTGCCCTAGGGGCAATAGAGAACGACGAGCAAATATACTGCGCTTAAGACCAACAGACTCAGCTGATAAAAACCTGGAAACGGTCATTGAATTAATCCCGGTTGTAGAAAACCTTTCACCCCATCAAGTGCCTACAGGCTTTCAAAGATGGGTTGAGTGAATTTTAGCAGTAAAATACTCTATTCCGATAGAGTAACTGTAGTTTATAGTATTTGTGATTCTTTTCCCTTTTAGAGCCAGTGTGAGCCGCTTCTCAATGAGCCGACTAGATAAACTTCGCTTAGTTTCTTATCTCGCTCCCAATATGTTCGGGTTCTACGAGGCAGTTGGGGCATACCTAAGCCGTGTATTGGGTATAGAAGCACAGCTAGTACAGAGCCAATATGACCCACTAGAAGACCCGATGCTGCTGCAAGATAAACTGGATATTGCCTTTATCTGTGGCTTGCCTTTTGCACGGCGTCACCGAGTCGCTGACTATCAACTACAAGCGTTAGTTGCGCCAGTTATGCAACACCAACGCTATCAAAATCAACCCATTTACTTCTCGGATATCATTGTTAAGGCGGACAGTAATCTCAGCCGCTTTGATGACTTGGTAGACAAAACCTTTTGCTATAATGACCCAGGCTCGAATAGCGGCTATAACCTGTTACGCCAACGGCTGATTCAGGCTGGATACCCCAGTGACTTTTTCGGCAAGGTCATCCAATCCGGGTCCCATCAACGTTCAATCCAACTCATTGTTGACTCAATCGCTGACTGTTCCGCAATTGATAGCACTGTGTTGGAACAGGAAGGACGCAACTCGCCGGAATTGTCAAATCGCCTACGAGTCATTGAGTCAATTGGTCCGTGCCCGATGCCACCAGTGGTTGCTGCAAAGCATCTCGGTTCACAATTCATCGATAGGCTACATTCTGCTCTTCTACAGCCAGATATACACTTGCAATTGGCGATGAGTCAGGTAGGTATACAACACTATGTTTCTGTGCAGTCTGAAGACTATATTCCCCTCTCCCTGATGTACGATGCTGCTGTACAGGCAGCTTACGAATTAATATCTTCTCGGAGCTAAGATGAATGGCACTGACTTCAGCGAAAAGTGGTGGTTCTTCGGAAAAACCTGGATTGGGGGGGGTTCCCCCAAACCCCCCACTGGGGGACGGAGTGCCTCCCCCAGACCCCCTGCACAAGGATTTAGTGGTTGGCTGAATTTTATTAATTCGACTTCAGCGAAAAATGGTCGTGCTTCGGAAAAACCAGATTGGGAATAGGTGATGGGTAATGGGAAACCCTACTCCAATTACCTATTACCTATTACCCAACTATTACCCAATATGTTGCCTAACTCGCCTTAGCGGTTGGCTCTAGCTTGTTGTACATTAAGGCGAGTCCACGCGAACCCTTGGGAATATAACGACGGGCTGCAAAGCGATGCGCCAGCAGATGAAGCGCTTCACGATTCTGCTCAGCACGCAGCCATGCATCGAGATACACTTGTTCAAATAGGTCTCGTTGGGCATGGCTACCGCCAATCTCGTAGAGACGTGGCAAAGTTGGCTTGAGTTGGGCGATCGCT
>DATNQP010000364.1:0-3718 GCA_036703965.1 Leptolyngbyaceae cyanobacterium | reverse complement strand
TTTTCAGAAGAATCTGTTGATATTGCAAGAAAACGTTTGGACTATCATGGCTGTAATTCTACAGAAGTTCATGCTCTTTCTATTGAAGAGTTACCTAAAATTGGCAAAGAGTTTGATTACATCAATTGTGATGAAGTTCTCTATCTTTTGCCAGATCCGACTGTGGGCTTGCAGGCAATGAAATCGGTTTTAAAACCAGGCGGAATTATTCGTGCTAATCTTCATAGTTCGCTGCAACGGTCTCACTACTATCGAGCGCAGAAAATCTTCAAAATGATGGGTTTAATGGATGGCACCCTCCAAGATTTGGAGACAGAGATAGTTTGGGAAACTATGCGAGCATTGAAGGAACAAGTTCTGCTCAAAAGGCAAACCTGGGCACCTGAGTACGATGAAAATAAAGAGCTTACCCGCGTCAATCATTTACTGCAGGGTGATAAAGGTTACACTATTCCAGAAATGTTCTCTGCCCTCGAAGCGGCTGGGTTAGAATTTATCAGCATGGTAAATTGGCGGCAATGGGAACTGATGGATTTGTTTAAAGATCCAGATAATTTACCGGTGTTTCTAGGAGTGAGTTTGCCAGAAACTTCTATAGAGGAGCGCCTGCATCTTTATGAACTTTTCAATCCCGTCCACCGACTGCTGGACTTTTGGTGTGGGCATCCTAATCAAGGTCAGCTCTTTCTGCCAGTTGCCGAATGGACGCTCTCTGACTGGCAGGAAGCCAAGGTGCATCTGCATCCTCAGCTGAAGACGGTAGCCGTGAAACAAGAGCTTGTCAGATGTATCACACAGTTACATCCCTTTGAGATCAGTAAATATTTGCCCATCACTGGAAAGCCAATCACAGTAGAGAGTATTTTAGCTGCTTGCCTGCTGCCTCCCTTGCTAGAGTCAGCTCAGTCTATGCCGTCATTGGTGAAGCGCTGGCAAATATTGCGACCCGTACATCCTCTTACCCTGGAACAAACCACTGAGGATGAGGCGATGGAAGTCCTCAGCCAAACCCTGACTGGGTTGGAAGATGCTGGATATGTGCTTCTAGAGCGTTAACCCTGCTGAGTCTAGCAAGGAATGCATCAAAAGAAGTTTTTCTCACGCGCAGTGATAAGAAGCGGACAAGAAGTGGGTAAGTTACACCTAGGCGTTATCCATCAAGCATCCCATACCTTAAGGAAAGAACTATGAAATTGGACTTTCAAGCCAAGTTCCTGCAACACCTGAACCAGAAGAAACAGCAGGACGAAGGTTTTACGCTGATTGAACTGCTGGTTGTGATTATCATCATCGGCATTCTTGCTGCTATTGCTCTCCCGTCCTTACTGGGTCAGGTGAATAAAGCCAAGCAGTCTGAAGCAAAGAATAATATTGGTGCATTGAACCGTGCCCAACAGGCTTACCAACTGGAATATAGCGAGTTCGCGACTGGTCTCACTCAATTAGGCATTGGTATCAAGAGTCAAACGGTGAATTACCAGTACACGATCGAGCTAAACGGGAGTCAGGTACTGGTCAACAAAGGCACGGCGGTCAAGCCCGCGCTTAAATCCTATGCCGGATTAGTGGCTACTATCACAGGAGACCCTACAACGGGTGAGGTGTTGACAATAGCGGCAGCTTGTGAATCTGTAAATCCTACTACTGACCCATTCAGCGTAGCGGTAGATGCGGATACTGTAAACAACGCAACGGCACCTTGTGGCAGCACCGATTGGAAATCTTTGGGCAAATAACGGAAAAAAAGGGTTTCCGGGAAGGATTCAAGCCAGTGCAGGCTGAACTTTTTTTGGGAGTGGATAGTGTGGGGTCTACACTATCCACTTTGCTCTGTATAAACGCTTTTTATTGTATGAACTCTCGATCTTCAACACAGACTTTAGAAAAATTGCAGCAAGCTACAGACTGCCTAATCCAAGGAGACTACAGGCAGGCAGCAACACTGTATGAACAGGCAATCACCACTGAACCTGATGTCAAATCCCACTATTGGCACCTAGGATTGGTGTTGTTTTTGCAGGGGCAAGAGGCTCAAGCACAGACAACTTGGTTACTAGGAATGTGGGAGGGCGAACCCGATCAAGTTGAGCGGTGGAATCTGGAACTAATCGATGTTCTGGAAGAAGAGGCGCGGCGGAGGGAAGCCCTCGCGGAAGATTCAGTGGCTTGGGCAATTCGGCAGCAAATTCGAGAAATTTGTCCAACAGATATCAATAATTTATTACGTTGGGTTGAGCTTGCCATCAAGCTAGATAGATGTACTGAAGAGGAGTTGACAGAAATCGTTGAAACACTCCAGATAAATGACCCAACGCTGGTAGATTTTGAACTATTAATGCAAGTATTACAAAGGATTTTAGAGTACGCTCCTCTACATCCAGCATCGCTACAGTTTGGGGAAGCTTGTTTAGCCTATCTCCACGACAGGCGTCAGATGGTCACGTTTCTAAAGATCTTGCTACCAGTTGCTCTTGACGTTGGTTACCACAAGAGGCAACCAGAAATAGGAGCACGGTTTATTAAACTAGGGTTACGCTTCAGTGAAGAAAACCCAGAATTACTGTACCATTTGGCTTGTTTATATCAAAATGGTGAGCAGTATAGCCTAGGCATAGAAACAGCTAAACTTTTCTATTCTCTAGTGGAGAAATTGCCAGAGAAAATCTATGCTAACAAAATAGTTACAAAGGGCTTTATGGAGGCTGGAGGTTTTTGGGAAGAAGCTCAGTCATTCTTCCAGCAACAAGAATTAATGCTGAAATCGCTCATAGAAGAACAACCGCTGAACCTTGATACATTGACGGTGTCACGATTATTAAATTCATACTTTTTTGCCCCCTATTTTCAAGATAAGCCCCGAAATAACAGATATTTTCAAAACAAAGTAGCTAAAATTTGTCAAGCCAACACTCAAATTTATGCTAAGGAGTCAATAGATCGCTATAGTCAGGGACATTTACAGCGTAAACCCCTACGAGATAAGACAAAACCCTTAAGAATTGGTTACCTTTCTTATTGCCTAAGAAGTCATTCTGTAGGCTGGCTAGCACGTTGGGTATTCCAGTATCATAATCGCGATAAGTTTCAAATTTATGCCTATTTAATAACAAAAGAAAATAACGATGAGCCTTTACAAAACTGGTATGTAAGTCAAGTATATAAAGCGTATAAATCAACAAATAGTGAGGAATTATCTGAGCAAATTTACCAGGACGAAATCGATATTTTGATTGACTTGGATAGCATTACTATAGATGGTAGCTCTGAGATTATAAAACTCAAACCTGCACCAATCCAAGTGACTTGGCTGGGGTGGGATGCTTCGGGCATACCGACGGTTGATTACTTTATGGCTGACCCTTATGTTTTGCCAGAGTCGGCTCAAGAGTATTACTCGGAAAAAATCTGGCGCTTGCCCCAAACCTACATAGCTGTAGATGGTTTTGAGGTGGGTGTGCCGACTTTACGGCGCGATCAGTTGGGGATCGAGAGTGATGCGGTAGTGTATCTCAGTGCCCAGAAAGGCTACAAGCGGCATTTGGATACGGTGCGACTGCAAATGAAGATTATTAAAGAGGTACCGAATAGCTACTTCCTAATTAAGGGTACAGCTGACGAAGAAGCCATCAAAGCCTCTTTTATTCAGATTGCCCAAGAAGAGGGTGTGGATAGCGATCGCCTACGATTTTTGCCATCGACTCCGAGTGAGGCTATTCAT
>DATNQP010000363.1:0-12119 GCA_036703965.1 Leptolyngbyaceae cyanobacterium | reverse complement strand
AGCGTTTACACCATCTCTCGAAGCAAGGAGGCATCGCGGCGGGAGTTGTCTCTTTCATTCGGAAAGCTCTAATGTAAAACTTCTACTATGCCTGGATTATACCTTTATTCGCTTTCTATTTTCGTTTAAGTCCCGTTAAGGAGGAACTGCCTGAAGAGCGCCAAAGCAATTTCTGGGCTTTTGCCCTTGGTGCAGCTATTTATGCAGCGCTATTAGTAGCAGTGTGAAGCTCAATAGTTGCTCAACAATTCTGACGAGCCGTGCGGTGGTTTCAGCTTGGCTTTCAAAGGTCTGAGCAATGCGTTCTTCGGCGATCGCCCTGTCAAGCGCTTTCACCACAGATTCATTTTCTTGTCAAGAACAGAATGTCGTTTTTTAGGACATCTTTCCTTTATTAAGGTAGTGAAAGACCATCAGCTATTTAGGCGACTCAAAAAGTCGCCTCTGGCAAGCAAAAAGCCTGTTGCACTTTATTCGAGTTCACTTGTGCCTATGGAACAGTTCGTTTGAAAAACGTATCAACTTCCACTTGATTACAAGCACATTGATAGGCGATCGCTCTTGTCACGAGTTTATCAAAGCGTTAGCGCTCTTCGGCTCCGCAGGAGCTTCGCCTTTCCCTCAACACAAAAGCGCTGAAAACCCCTCGAACCTGCGCTCAACCCGATTTACTCATCACACCCTTTCAGACCGATGAAGCATAACGATTGGCTTCGCCTTTCTTTTGAAGGCGAACAGATTTGTGCCGTTTTTCGCCAACAAGGTTATCAGTGCAAGAAACAAACCCGCCGTCTATCCTAGCAGCTTTGCAAAGAGGGTCAGGACGATTACAATCTGACTTGGCTACCCGCCCCAGTGGGCGATTGGAGCTTGATACCGAATAACAACAGCCCAGTGCGGGAGCAGATGTGGGCGATTGTCCAAAATGCTCTTGCACCCAAACCAGGGTAAGCCACGACCGAGCAACGGGTGCAACAACCCGAAGATTATTCTCGTCCTTGGGCGATTGTTCGGCTGTTACCCGACTTGCGACGTTACACGGTGGCCCGTTTTTTTAATCGCCAAGATGCAGAAGACCATCGTCGGTTTTTAAATCGGTATATGCCAGCATCTGAGTTTCAGGTGGTTTTTGATGTGCCCAACTCCAGAGAAGCTGAGGAGCAGACCTGACAGTAATCGGGGAGTATGAGGGGGAGGACGCAAGCCCACTGATATTTATGCGTGGGTTAGTCATCCCCCTCATATAAACAACCGACCAACAGGAGTCATTGTATAAAGTCAACACATTTGGTCAAATAATCCCATTCGTTTTAGGTTGTTATGGCAAAAGGTTCCACCAAGACAACACCTTCTTTCGTGTGCGAACTGCCCCTTGTGGTCAGTCCAGCAGACGAAGGGGTTTTATTGTCTCGGTTGGAAGCCGCAAGGCAGATGTACAGCGCCTGCTTGGGGCAAGCCATACGACGTGTAAATCTGATTCAACAGTCCAAAGACTTCCAAAAAGCTCGTTCTCTGAAAACTTCTAACCCAGAACGTAAAGCTCTGTTCAAAAAAGCAAGGGAGCGTTACGAGTTTTCGGACTACGCAATCCAAGCCTACGGAACGAGGATTCGTCACTCTTGGATTGCCGACCATATCGACGCACATACTGGACAGAAGCTGGCAACCAGAGCGTTTAATGCCGCAGAGAAAGTTCTATTTGGTAAAGCCAAAAAAGTTCGATTCAAAGGCAAAAACCAAATGGACTCAGTGGAGGGCAAATCTAACGTAGCTGGTATTCGCTGGAAGGGGGATAAGGTTGAGTGGAGTGGTTTAAAACTACCTGCTCTCATCACCTCTAATGATCCAGTGAATTTGCACGGACTTTCCTCAAAAGTTAAGTATGTGCGGTTGGTACGGAGAAAAATATCAGGAAAAAACAGGTTCTATGCTCAGTTGGTGTGCCAAGGGAAACCATTCATCAAGCCCAAGAATTATCTGGGTAAGGGTGATGTAGGAATAGACATTGGACCTTCTACGATAGCCATCGTTTCGGAATCAGAATCTCACCTGAAACAGTTTGCATCTGAATTGGAGTTTGATGCTAAGAAACTCCGTAGACTGCAACGAAAGATGGATAGGTCACGTCGAGCGACTAATCCTGATAACTACAACCCCAATGGCACAGCTAAAAAAGGGAAAAAGATATGGAATAAGTCCAAGTCCTATCTCAGAACGCTTAATAGTAAAGCTAATCTAGAACGAAAGTTGGCTGCTCACCGGAAAAGTCTTCATGGTGAGTTAGTTAACAACATTCTCCGAACTGGAGATACATTCAAGCTAGAGAAGCTTAGCTACAAGGCATTTCAAAAATTGTTCGGCAAGTCCGTAGGCAAGCGTGCGCCCGGAATGTTTGTATCCCATCTCAAAAACAAGGCTGAAAGAGCTGGTGGACGAGTGGTAGAGATTCCAACGCATAGCACCAAATTGTCTCAGACATGCCAGTGTGGTCGGGTCAAAAAGAAGAAACTCTCTGAAAGAGTACACAAATGTGAATGCGGAATACAAATGCAAAGAGATTTGTATTCCGCATTCTTAGCTAAACACATAGAACCCAACACGTTCGTTCTCCACACTATGCCAGTTGGAAGCCAACTGGCATAGTGTGGAGCTACGCTTGCAAGCGGCTTGGAGAACAGCAACGGAATGCAACAAACCTGCAACTGGAAGAATTCTTCCTTCCTCCTTTGGTCGTTGCCCAGAGGCAGAGCGGGTCGCTGCAAAAGTCTTAAGGAAGGCACTTAAGAATCAGGATGTTGTAGGTATTTCCGAGAGCCTGGAAGAGGGTGCTGAAATTAAGAACACCACGCGCTTTTAGCCGTGGGAGTCTCAGACACAAGCCAACAGGCAGACCGTTAACCCAGCTAGAAATATATCCCAGCGGCTCAGGGGTTTCTGGTTTAGCAGTACTATTTAGAACAGCCCTTCTAAATACTTGCAATGCCTTGGTCAATCGCCAATTCGATAAAGCCAAAGACAACTTAAAGCTATCGGAACCCATACCCCTCAATCGTCACCCAGCAGCGGTCTACCTCTCGAATTTGGCACAAGGGTCTAGACCAACAATGAAACAGACATTGGATGCGATCGCCTCTATGTTGACTTCCGGCGAAGGCGACCATTTGAGCCTGGACTGGGCAAAAATCAGGTATCACCATACCTCCAGCGTGCGGTCAGTTTTAATGCAACGGTACGCGCCCGCAACAGCGAATAAAATGTTGTCCGCTCTTAAGCGGGTTCTCAAGGAAGCTTACCGTCTAGATTTGCTGGGTGCTGACGATTACACAAAAGCTGTGGATTTACCTCGAATCAAAGAGTCTAGAAAACTCAAGGGGAGAGCGCTTAAACCCCGTGAAATATCAGCCCTCATGCAAACTTGCACGAATTCTGATGCACCCATTGATGTCAGGGATGCGGCGCTGATTGCCATCTTGCGGGGAACCGGAATCCGACGAGCAGAACTATGTCACCTGAATCTTGAGGATTTTGACCCAAATAGCGGGGCTTTGCAAGTTCGCCAAGGGAAGGGTCAAAAAGACCGGACTGTTTACTTACCTCAGGAGGCGATCGCCATTGTAGAGCGGTGGATTGCCGTTCGGAGTCACCATCCCGGTCCACTCCTACTGCCCATCCGCAGCAGTGGGAAGTTGCAGTTTCGGCAGCTCACACCGGATGCCATACTCAAAATAGTGCAGCGTCGGGGTCAGATGGCAGGGATAGAGTCCTTCTCCCCCCACGATTTTCGCCGCACCTTCTGTTCAGACCTCCTCGACGCTGGAGTAGATATCGCCACAGTGCAAAAACTCGCTGGTCATGCATCGCCAGTTACCACGGCAAAGTACGACCGACGGGGGGAGGAGACCAAACGCGCCGCCGTGCAAAAGCTGTCCTTCAGTCAGCCTTCTCCCAATTCGTTTTAAAGTTGAAGTCAGCCAGCGCTGCGCTCGGAACAATCGCTAGTCCAAGTTCTTTCGGCTCCAGCTTATGCAGTCCGCCCCCGTACACTCTCCCCTCACCCATTAGTATCTCATCCGAAATTTGATTGAGAGCCTGCCACACCTGCTTGAGCCGTTCTGGCTTGTGAGAGAGTGCCTTCTCTAATGCAGGTTTGGGATATAACATCAAGTAAACATTCGTTGCCGTTGCCCTTGAGTGGTTCAGGATAAATCGGAAGGGTTTGCCTCTACTCGTGTTCTGACGACCCATATAGGTACACAGGAATGGAGAGGGAGGACGGTTTTCCTGCGAGTACCAGGGGGAGCGATGTCTGCACAGGTAGCGATTATCAATTCCTGTCTCTACTCCTAGCTGAAGATAATTCCAAAGGGTTGGATACTTGGCTTTCACTTCATCTTCTGGCAAATAGCACGTCAATAGGAATAACTGACGTTCTCTTAAGGGATTGCCAACGCTATCGGCTTCAATCTCATCAACAGTTAGATACCTCGGACTAGGCAGAATTGGCTTTAGGAACTCAGGAGGAATTTGATATTGATAAACTTGCTCTGGTGTCAGTAAAAAGAAGTGGTTAGCTCCTGTAGCCAACCCCCGCTTTATTGTGAATAAGTCCTTAAGCTTTAACGACTCAGCTTTGGAATTGCTGTTTCCTAATACTGGTATACTTTTGCTCGAAGAAGTGGTATTTGACAGCAACAAAAGCTGACTGTCGGAACTCCTGCTACTAGACACCAGCCCAAACTGAGTCCATTTAGCGGTATGGCGTAGTACCTCCACTGGAATCAGTTCCTTGTAATTAGGAGCTGCTAGACTCCCACCATAGGTAAACGCAACAACATGATTAGCTGGTGGCGTTGCTTTTCTCAACCATAAAAATGCTGACGAAACTAATGCATCTTTAAACTGCACGTCGTTTGGTTTAAAAGGATGAACTCGCAGCAAAGTGATGTTATTGAGTAAGTAATATTTAATTTGCTGCCCATAATTCACATCCATAAATCCACTGGGGATGAGCCAACCAGCTAGACCACTTGGAGCAATCCAGGCATCACTCATACACATAAAATAACCGTAAATTCCGGCTAGACCGCTGATTTTTATCCCCGCTATCTGCTCCGTTGTCCGTTGCAGCCACAGCTTCTTTTCCTTACTCAAATGATGATGTCGGATATACGGCGGATTGCAAATTAGTAAGTTAGCTTTTGCTTCATTAGAGTTAGGAGGTGTAGCTGTCAAGAAGTCGGCTATCTTGAGCTGTAGCGGCGTATTTTTCCAGAGCTTTATCGCTTCATTTCCGTAGTGTGGGTCAATTTCGTACCCAACGGCTGATGCAATTTGGGATAAAGGCAATTGCTGTAATAATGCCGAGTAAAAGGAACCCGTACCGAAAGCTGGGTCGAGAAAGCGGATTTTGCAGTCTGATGGTAATAGCGCCTGGGCAGATTCTACGATGTCCGTTGCCAGTGCTGTTGGTGTGGCAAACTGGCCGAGCTGATTTCGCTCAGTCTGAGTTTTGGCAGAATCAAGTTGCTTTTGCAGCAAAATCCGTGTTCTTTCAGTTGCTGACACGCTCATGCTCTAAACTCCAAACTGTGCCAAATCATTGATGCGATGTTCCCAAACCCAGTCAATTCCTTCAGCCGCTTCATAGCCCAAGTAGCCACTGTCAAAATAACCGCAAAGGAACAGAATATAACGAACATTACGGCCATAGTTACTCCTGAGTTGAGCGAATTTTATGGCTTCTTCTTTGCGTCGCTTATTGGGATTGGTATAGTCACCAGCCGATTTGGCTTCAATGAGTAAGGGTAAGTCACCCCTGTTAGACTGAAGCGGCATGATAACAGTATCGATGGGTATATTGATTTGTTTGCTGCCAGACTGTAGACTCACTGGAATATTGAGCCGAAACGAGAAAGTCCCTGGCTGCATCGTCTGAAAGCTTAACCCGGCTCCGGGTCTAATGTAGGAGTAGCCACGCTGCTCCAACCACTGCCTAATGGTGGCAAGCTGTCTTTGCTCTTGGGCGTTGCGAATAATCGGGTCAGAGACAGCACCACAAAGGCGATCGGCAACAATGGTTGCGGCTCTGATAATTTCTGCCTCAGTGGGTTCTCGACCACTCTCTAGCCAAGGGAAGATGTCTTTGTCGGTCAGCCGCATAATGATTTGACCGATTTTCTGGAGTTCAGCATCAACGGTGGCACGGTTTGTACGGGGTGGGATTTGCTGTTTGCCCTCCATAATTTTGACTAGGTTGGGCGACACGCCTGCTAAACCGATGAGACGGTCGCGGGCGATGGGCGGTGCTGTCGCCATCCGCAGTATGGGCAGAACTTCCGGATGCTGACGCAGCAGAGCAGGTGTGATGTCGGTTAGATTGGCTGTCCAGGTTAATGCCGACTCGACTTGTTGAGTTGTGGCAAGGCGAGTCTCGCGGTATGCGGTGGGAGCAAACTGCATGAACCAGTGGTTGTAAAAGTCTACCGACTGGGCAATATCTGGCTTCCACAAATGAGGTTTGTCGGCATTGACTGGCACGGCATCTCCTGTTGCTGATTTATTGCCGAGGTGCTATTCCATAGGCATCGGCAAGTACTTCGGCGATTGATTTTATCAGAGAGCAACCTCGAAGGCGTAAGCAAATCAGCTAGTTGAGCAATTTTCATGAATCATTATTCTGTAATCATTAAATATGAATCATTATTCAAGATTATTTATTCATGATTCTTTATTCTAAGATTCCTGAATGTCGGCTATGCTAAACCTGTGAAGGGTGAATTATAAAATGCTGACAATCGCGATCTCGTCCCAGAAAGGGGGCGTTGGGAAAACTTGTACTTGTGTCAATCTAGGTTCAGGATTGCAACAGCAAAAAGTTAAAGTAGTGCTGATAGACATGGATGCCCAAGGCTCCACTACTTATACCTTGGGATTAGTGCCTGGAAAACAACCGGGGTTTGACCGCTGGTTGGAAGGGGAAGATGTAGTACGCACCGATACAGCTGTACCGTTAGTTCCTGGTGGAACGGATACTGCTTATGTAAAGTGGGATTCCCCAGAGATTTTACGCAAAGCCATTAGCCAACTGGATTGCGACTTAGTGCTGCTGGATTGTCCTCCCTCCCTCGTCCCTGCTACAGTTGCCGCACTCGTAGTAGCAGATAGAGTTCTCGTGCCGGTACTGGCAGACCCCCTAGTCCTGGTGGGGTTGGCTCAAATGCTGGACACTCTAAAAGATGTCAATCCAAACGTACCCGTTGATGTTTTGCGTAGTCGATACAAACCAGCGTTGAACATGACAGCGGAAGCAGACTCGGTGCTAGTCAGCGACAACCGATTTAATCTACTGCGAATCTGCATCCCGGAAAACGTTGCGATCGCGGAATCTGCTGGACACGGGCAGTCAATATTTGAATATGCACCTAAAAGTAAAGGAGCGAGTGCATTTAAAGCGTTAGCTGGTGAAGCCATCAAGGAATGGGGGTTGAAGAAACGTGGCAGGAAGTAAAAAACGCATGGGGCAGCGCAATCCACTGCAACTGTTCAACGACTCCCAAAAAGAGTCCATTGCTCCCGAACCATCCGATGAAACTCCTCAAGAAGATTCAGGAATCTCGAAATCTGATTTACTAATCAAGATTCATGAATCTGGAAAAAATAATCAAGAATCTGGAATCAGGAATAAGGATTCAGGAAAAGCGAAGCAGGAATCAGAAGATACCAAGGCAACTCCCCTCTATCCCTTATCGGCGAGGATACCAGAGCCATTGAACGATGCCTTGGATGATGCCGTGAAACAGACCCGCCGTTCTATGGGGCGTAAGATTCGTAAGGAAGTGTTGGTGTCGCTGGCAATAGAGACTATGTTGCAGCGCGTAGAGGCAGCTGGGGGGTGGAGTGCGATCGCATCAGAGGAGGAGCTACGGGAGTTGTTAGGATTTCAAAATGAGTAGTTCAAATCAAGTGATGTGGCGACCTATTCGTTACAAGAAGGATAATGGTGCCGATTACCTCTGGTGCAACGAGGGAAATTCCCACTGCAATCGCAAGGACAGCAAAGAGGCGGAAAAATACATAACAGCAGCCAAGTACCTACCAGACCTGCTACGAGAGAATGGCCAACTTCTGGTTGAACCCGATCAACAAGAGAGATTTACTCAATTCAAGAAAAAATACAGAACCCAAGCTCTATGGATTGAGTATTACAACCTGGGAAGCTCAGACATTCTAACCGAGCTGGGGTTAAAACCTCCAACTGAAAGGCAGTATAAACCCGGCAAGATATCTGCGAAGCTTCATGGGCTTATCTACGATGTGTGGTCAGAGGCAAAAAACAACAAAAATCCGTTGTGCCAATGGATCTTGGCTTTCGATTGCCCATCTCAAGTCTGGTTGGCTTTGGAAGCCATCTTAGTACTCAAGCAATGGGACAAACGACCCCCAAAAAATGGGTTCCAGCTATATCAAGCGGAGCGACCTATCCTGAAACGGCTTAGAGAATACGAAGGGATAAAAGCTACTTTGCTCTACTCCGACAACGAACACGAAAACTTCTTATTTCTTGATGAAGCCTTCTCCTTTACCCTGATCCGATTACTGGAATCTGGAGTCAAGCTAGCCCAATACCAAGACTATTTGGATGCCAGAACAGGACAAGCCAATCTAGTACGTAAAGGCGGAACAAGGAAGCGTTCAAATAGAGGGTTTGGCACGTCACGATAATTTAATTAACGCTAGTTCTGTAATCAAATTTTATATTGTAACGGTAATTTACAGAAAACTCGAAAATTGTACGCTTCTGACACGACCCGAAAACAGGTTGATAGTCTGATCCAGTAACTAAAAAGAAGAGCCAATACCTAGCTTCAAAGCTGAATTAATAAGCCTCGCTACTAGGAATTCAACGCAACCGGACTGGCAACGTTCGACTGAGTTTAACACCTAGTTGCAGAGAAGTTCTATGATTTCCGCTCTTAGCTCGCTCGAAATTGGGTGTAGGGTGGAAAACTTTAGCTCTTCAAAACCCTGTTGAAGCGTACAGACAATTATGCCCAAACAAAAAAAAATCAAACGAAAAGGTAGACCTCGGCGAGAACACGAGAAGAAGCCGAGTCGCAAAGGTCTGAAATCGATGCGAGGGCAGCCCGAAATTTATGATGAACTCAAAGAAATTGTTTCATTCAGCATTACCCCAACCGCCCGGTCAGGATTAGATCAACTCAGTGAGCAGCTAAATATTTCTCGTAGTGAGCTGCTCGAACGAATTGGTCGAGGGGTGTTTACCATTGCTGAGTTGAAAACCGAGATTTTCTTGAACTAGAGGGATTGAGCTACTAAATACGAGCTAAATTTCTCAGCGTGAGAGATTTTCCCTGAATTTGAGGCAATCTGTAGGTCGTAATAAACTCGGAATGACTAAGGCTTAGGATTTATTTAAGACCTAGCATTTATTGCTATCTCGCTGATTATTTATTAAATAATTGGAGGAATTTAGTGAAGAAAACACTGATGAAACAAAGGGTTAATTGATTAGAGATTGAAGATCGGCTAGGCGAATCGAATTCGTTCGATTCGACGCTAGAATAATCGTTTAATAATAAATTCTCTTCGGGAGGGAGGTAAATAGTGGGAATTGAGGGAACGGGAGGTCACCCAACTGATGAAAACTTAGCTATTCAATAATAGCTGAAGCCAACGGAAGAATGTTCATGTCAAATCAATGAGGTATTTATTATGCAAGAATCTTTGACTTGTTTGGAAGCGATTGAGCTATATGAAGAATACGTGAGAACTACCCAGCCTCAAGAAAAAGCTGAAAGAATTATTAATGAACTTCGCAGTGCTACTCTGAGATTTTTTGCTTCACAATTAGGGTTCAAACGAACAACGGAGGGGAGAAAGATGACTTTGGCTGACTCCACAGAGGCTCAACAGTTTTTGCGAAGTTTAGGAGTCGAGGTGCTGCTTAATGCGCGTCAGCTCCTACAGCAGGCTTTTGAGAATCACAAAGCGTCGATTGCCACCCAAAATACTTACGGCAATCGATTTAATCAGTTTTTGAACTGGAGTAAGTCCCAAGAGTGGTGGCCTGATCGAGGTTCGTGGAAGGCCATAGTGAAGGCTCAGTCCTGTCCAATCTTGAAAAATCCCTATGGCGATACGTCCAACACTCCACTGACTACTCGCAGGACGCAATACCTGAACTATAGGCTGAAACCCCAAGAGACGCCTGTGGGTTTGCAACAGGAACTGGATAAGTTTTTCCAATTCCTGACCTCCCCAGAATGGCCAAGTCGAGTAATTGACCCAATTGAAGACTCATCGGCTTGTGAGTACATCAAGGATATACGTCTAATGCTCGGCTGGTTCTATCGTTACCAAACACCACCAATTGAGCTATTGCAACTGAGCTTGTCCCAATTGCTTCCTCTAGTGAGGTTAGACGACTTAGAGGGTCTAACGCCCAGACAACAGGAAAAAGTTTGGAAACAGCACAAGCAAACCCTTGAAACTTGGCTGTATAGTTATTTCTCTTTTTTAAGAGAAGTCTTGAACTCGAAAAGTCCACAAACCAGACGCAACAAGCTCGGTGCGCTTTTAGCCTTAGCCAAGTTTCTCTACACAGGTGAGGTGGAGACTGAAGATGACTATCAGCAGATTCCTCTAGTCAAAGTACTGAACAATCACCTGGAGAAAGTGAGAAAGGAAATTGCCGAATGGACTAAAAATCGGCAGTCAGTTTCCGATTTTGAGAAAAAGTGGCCGGATACACAGGAAGGTGAGACGGCGCTTGCGGTGGTCAGGGCGAAGATTGTGGGACCCTTGCGTATCGAATGCCGACCGAGAACCAGTCGGGGGCTATTCCGAGGGGGCTTCGTAATTGCCAAAAGTCATCAACATTACTTAAAGTGGTCATTCCTGGCCGATCTTCCAGCCAGACGACAACAAGAGTATCGCACAGCAAGAATTGCTCTTTCCTGCCCAATTACCCGTCCAGAAGGAGTGCCTCCTGATGGGTTTTACCATCCCTTGCCGCCAACAGAGGTGCGTGAAAAACGTCGGGACGGAACCATTAAGGACAATTATCTCTACTTTACCTATCTCCATAAGAAAAAGCACTATCCCCAAGGTGTCTGGGTGCTCGACGTTCACAACTACAAAACTCGCAAAACGCATGGGGCGCAATCAATTGTGATTCCCAACCGCCAGTTCGCTGATGGTAGCTGTTTCTATGATTACCTGGAGCACTATTTGTACGGCTGGTTCCTGCCAGCGGGTTACAGAAATTCCAGAATTTATGATTGGTGGCAGCCAGAACTTATCGGTTGCCGGGGACGATGGGTGACAAGTGGACGCGCTGAATTCAATCCGGGTGATGCCTGCTGTCTGCCAACGGGTAATCATGCCGTACTGTGGTCATGGGGCTATTTGTTGGTCGTACCCAACCTTGGTACTATTGCCGATCAGGCAGGGTTTGCCACCTCATTTGATACAACCTCTCATCGCTTGATTGGCAAGCGAATTACGCCTCATACCATGCGCTACATCTGGGCAACTTGGGCGTATCAAGTTAGACTGAACGATGCCCAATTCCGCTCGTTAGCCTATGCAATGGGGCATAAGGTTGAGACCCTACGCCAGATGTACGAGCGTTGCACGCCTGAAGAAAAGCGGCGACCGATTGAGGAGGTGATTGAGGAGCTGTTGTTTGAGCCTGAGCCAGCGCCGGAGCCTGATGTGGAAGTTAGACCCCACTGGGAAGGTTTACTGCAACAGTTACAGCAGTTAAGCCCTGCTGAGCGAGAGCAGTTCATGGCAGTGCTTACCAAGTAGTTGGTCTATCAATTTTGACTGATGATGGGTGCCTGTCTGTGTGGGGGAGAAGTTATACCAAATCGCGGTCAATTGTCATTCCGGCTCCCACCTTTTTTCTGCTACCGTTTGGCGTGGGTGCACTAGAAGTAAGTCCCTGGTTAATGGGATTGAATGCGAGCGCTACGTAGTTGGGAAGCTTTCAACCCAATCAACTTACTTGCACAACTTCGTTGTCACCAGCTCTCCAGCGGCGTGCGATCGCAATCAACAACTCAGGAATCTCGTCTTCAGAAATATCCTTAAAC
>DATNQP010000362.1:0-8187 GCA_036703965.1 Leptolyngbyaceae cyanobacterium | reverse complement strand
GCAGCTTCATCATCCACAACGAGAATTAATTCTCCATCTCCTTGAGGCAATTCTAAGTCTTCCAATTGCTGAGTTTCAGCAGCTCCTACTGCTGGCAAAAACACCTTAAATTGGGTTCCTCTACCCACCTCGCTGTACACCTTCACAAAACCGCCGTGGCTTTTGATAATGCCAATTACCGTTGAAAGACCTAATCCCGTGCCTTGACCAACCTCTTTGGTTGTGAAAAATGGCTCAAAAATCCTATCTAATATTTCAGCGGGAATGCCCATTCCCGTATCTGTAACAGTAATAACAAGGTAGGAACCTGTTCGGGCATCAAGATTCATCCCGGCATAGTTTTCATCAATGAAAAGATTTTCGGCAGAGATACTCAAAGTACCGCCGTGCGGCATCGCATCACGAGCGTTAACGCACAGGTTCAGGAGAACCTGATGCAGTTGTGTGGCATCTCCAGAGACAGTCCAAAGGTTTTGTGGTAGGTTAGTGCAGATTTCGATGGATTTGGGAAATGTCTCCTTGGCAATCTGCTTAATTTCCGATATTAGGAACTTTACCTGAAGAATCTTACGCTTACCTTCGACTCCTCGTGCAAACGATAGCACTTGCTTGACCAGATTAGCGCCGCGTTTAGCGTTTGTTACCAATATCGACAGCAGCCGCTTACTCTGCTCATCATGAAGTTGTGTCTCCAGGAATTGAGCTGTCATCAGAATCGGAGCCAGCACATTGTTCAAATCATGGGCAATACCGCCAGCGAGTGTGCCGATGCTCTCCATACGCTGTGCGCGGAGGAACTGTGCTTCGAGTTGTTTCTTCTGGGTGATGTCGGTGTTGACAACAAGGACTGATTTGGGTTTCTTCTCAGAATCGCGCACTAACGTCCAGCGGCTTTCGACAATGAGTTCATTACCATCTTTAGTGACTTGATGCAACTCTCCCTGCCACTCACCTTTTTCATGAAGAGTTTTTTGGATTAGTGTAAGTTGAGACAAGCTTTCCTTGTACAATAGCTCGTTAGCATTCTTTCCAAGGGCATCAAGAGCTTTCCAGCCATAGAGGCGTTCAGCACCTTTGTTCCAGAATAGGATTTGGTTGTCTAAGTCTCTAACGAGAATCGCGTCTGTTGCAACATCAAGCAGGGCAGCTTGTTCGCGAATTTTCTGTTCTGCCTGCTTGCGCTCGATCGCGTAACGGATAGAACGCTCTAACAAAGGCGCTCCCAGCTGGGTCTTTTCCAGGTAATCCGCTGCTCCCGCCTTCATGGCTTCGACATCGACGTCGTGGTCTCCTTGCCCAGTCAGCAAAATGATGGGAGCGACAGAGCCGTTGGCAACCGCTTCTTGCAAGAGTTCCAGCCCGTTGCGCTCTCCCAGACGGTAATCTAAAAGATAAACATCGTGCTGGTTAAGCGCGATCGCATCCAAGGCAGCCTCATAACTTGCGACCCATTCCAGCTCATATTTGGCTCCCTCAAATTCAGAAAACCAGTCACGAGTCAAGACATAGTCATCCTCGTCATCATCAACCAATAGTACTCTGACCGTGCCGTTGTTCATGTCCGTCTCCAACTTCTTCCAGCGGCAGTTCAACAATTTCAAACCAGTATCTTCCTATAGTCTTTATCACCTCAACTAATGATTCAAAGGTTACGGGCTTTGTAATAAACGAATTCGCACCCAAGTCATAGCTATGAACGATGTCATCTTCAGCCTTTGAGGTTGTCAGAACCACAACAGGGATTCGCCGCAGATTTGGGTCAGCTTTGATCTCTTTGAGCGCTTCGCGACCATCTTTTTTCGGCATGTTCAGGTCTAGCAGAATCAAACCCGGACGTGGTGACTTGCTCTGTTGGGCATATTGACCACGCCGATACAGATAATCCATCAACTCTTCACCATCCTGAACGAAATACAGATCATTTGCCAAGCGGCTCTCTAGCAATGCCTCACGAGTCAACAGGCAGTCGTCATCATCATCATCAGCCATTAGGATTGTGACAGTTGTGCGGCGACCCTTCATTCTGAATTGTCTCCTTTGCGCTGTTGAATGGGCAGTGTGACAATAAATGTCGCCCCCTGCCCCGGCGTGCTTTTTGCTGTAAGGCTACCACTATGACGTTCTGCAATTTTACGGCAGATAGCTAGACCCATACCCGTCCCCTCATATGCACTGCGACCGTGGAGGCGTTGAAAAACGTTAAAAATGCGGTCAAGATACTTTTCGTCGAAACCAATGCCGTTGTCTTCTACCATGATTTGACAACGCTTAGGTGTTGTAGAGTTCCCGGACAATTGCCCATCCATCTGCTCTGGTGGGGGTTCAATCCATCCTAGCCCTACCCTTGTCAAAGAAGGTACATTGGCTGGGAGCATCGTTTCTAAGGCTGAGTGCTGTTCTTCATCCTTGAGAACTTGACTATAGACCCTGACCCTTGGTGGCTCGATTGTTTTGTGAAATTTCAGCGCATTGCCAATCAGGTTTTGTAGCAGTTGACGCATTTGTAATGGATCGGCGTCAATGGTAGGCAGCGAACCGACTTCTACCTGTGCATTGCTCTCTTGAACGCGCACTTCCAAATCCGATAAGACTTCTTGAACGACCTGAGCGAGATCTACTGGAACAAAGGGTTGAGCCTTGGTTGTAATTCGCGAGAGCGTCAGCAGATCGTTGATCAGGGTCTGCATCCGTCCAGCGGCATTCTGCATCCGCTGTACGTAGTCCTGCCCCTGTTCGGTTAGTGCCTGGTTATATTTTGTCTTAAGCTGATCACCGAACGCCTGAATCTTGCGCAGGGGTTCCTGCAAATCGTGGGAAGCGATAGAGGCAAACTGCTGAAGTTCAGCATTGGAACGGGTCAGCTCTTGGCGCTGAAGGGTTTCTTGTTCTAAGAGTTGAGCTTGAGCTAAGGCAATGCCGATTTGATCGGCCAACTGTCCCATAAGTTTAGTTTCAAAGCTAGACCATTGCCGGGGACTAGTACACTGATGAGCAACCAGCAGACCCCAGAGTTTTTCCTTCAAGAAAATAGGCACTGCTAGTTTGGCTTTCACATTGAACTCTTGCATAAATTCAATCAGGCAATCTGGTATTTCAGCCTTTTCTACATCAGCAATGGTATAAATTCGACCCTGGCTATACCGTTGTAAGTACTCTGATGCAAAATAGTCCTCAGTGATATTTCGACCTAAAACAGAGGGCAAGTTGGGATTCACTGCTTCTGTAACTATTTTGCCAAATCCATTCGACCACAATTGAAAGATTAAGACTCGGTCAGTTTGGAAAATGCGTTGCACCTCATTGACCGTAGTTTGGAGAATTTTCTCAATATGTAAAGACTGGCGGATTTTAAGCGTGACTTCAGCAAACAATTGCGATCGCAGATTCTGGCGTTGTAATTCCTCCTCTGCTCGTTTGCGCTCGGTCATATCTATGTTAATCCCGGTCATCCGCACGGGCTTGCCGGTGTTGTCGTAATAGACTTGACCTTTGCTGACCACCCAATGAACAGTACTGTCAGGCCAGATGACGCGGAACTCAATGTTGTAGTCTGCTCCCTCCTCCAAGGTAGAGCGTATGGATTGAGTCACTAATTCCCGATCTTCAGGGTGAAGACTTTTGAGGAAGCTTTCATAAGTGCCGTCGAAAGAGCCTGGGGCAAGACCATAGTTTGCTTCGGCAGTATGCGAGTACGTAACTTTGCCGCTTAGGATATCCCAATCCCAAGTACCCATCTGAGCCGCCTCTAGAGCTAATCGCAATCGCTCTTCGCTGAGTCGTACCCGCTCAGTCTGCTGTTGTAATTCCTCTACTGCCCGACTTGCCTGGAGTATACGACGTACCCGTTGACGTAGTACCGCCCAGTTAATGGGTTTGGTAATGTAATCAATAGCACCCGCTTCAAACGCCTGATTCACCGACTCTGGATCTTCAAGAGCCGTAATCATTAATACAGGTGGGGGTTGCTCTAGGCTAGGGTAGCGATCGCCGTTCAACCGCTCATCACTTCTGGAAAGTTTTTGTAATTGGGTACAGCAGATAAACCCATCCATCACTGGCATCAGGGCATCCAGCAAGACAATATCTGGGTGTAGGCGAGTGTAAGTAGCTAATGCCTCCTCTCCGTCACTCGCCTCTATCACCTGATACCCTTCTTGTTCCATTGCTCGGCGCAGATGAATCCGCATGAACCTGTCGTCATCCACGACAAGGATGAGAGGAGCATCGTTTTGAGGGTTGGCGATGTTCATACCTGAGCTTGTTGGCGTTCTAATTGCAAAGCGACTTTGACTTTTTCATACTCAGCTTTAAGCTGTGGTACTTTACCGACTCCACCTTCAGTATGACCAGTACAACTCGTTGCTTCCAACTCTTTGCAGAGATTAGAGAGAGTTGTAGCACCAAGAGTAAGGCTACTGGACTTCAAGGTGTGTGCTGCTAGTCGCAACTGCTTCGCATCACCTTGTGCGATCGCAACGGCAATCCGATTCACTAGTTTTGGCGCATCTTCGAGATAGCAATCAATCATCTCAGCCACTATTGCATCAGTATTTTCATTGATCATCTCCCGGAATGATTGCAGAACCTTAGCATCAATCCCCGTGGTGAGGAGAGAGGGTTCTGGGAGTAAAGTGGATTGTTTTGTCTGTTGAGTCTTGCTTTCTTCCCTAATCCCCAGTGCCCAATCCCTAATCCCCTCTTGTGGCTGACACTTGCTCAGGGCTTGGATCAATTCCTCTATCCGTATAGGTTTGCTGATGTAGTCGTCCATCCCCGCCTTAAGGCACTCCTCTCGGTCACCCTGCATCGCATTGGCGGTCATGGCAATAATTCGAGGACGTAGCGTAGGCATTCCGTGTGCTTCCTTGTTTGACCATTCGTGGCAAATGCGCCTCGTTGTTGCCAAGCCATCCATGTGGGGCATCTGTACATCCATCAGGATTACATCATAGGGCTGACGATGTAGAGCTTCCAGTACTTCCAAGCCATTACTCGCCACATCGGCTCGATAGCCCATCACTTGCAGGAGATGCAAAGCCACTTTCTGATTCACTATATTGTCCTCGGCTAACAGAATCCGCAGGGGTAACTGTGCCGCTAATTGTCGATTAATCTGAGGAGTAGTAGGGCGGGAGGACCTTACTTGGATAGGCTGTCCACCCAAAATATTGATCAGAACATTGTAGAGATGGGATTGTTTTATAGGCTTCGTTAGGAAGGCTGCAAATTTTACTGATGCAGGAGCGCGATCGCTCATTTCTGGTCTACCGATGGATGTCAACATGACTAGCGGCAACTTCTGGTAGTCATGTTGCTGGTGAATTTGCGTCGCTAGAGTTAGACCATCCATTTGGGGCATCTGCATGTCTAAAATTGCGATATCAAACGCGACTCCTTGACGAAGCCAGTTGAGTGCTTCAAGACCCGATTGGGCGGTACGGGTGCGCATTCCCCACGACTGGGCTTGTAGCGTTAAAATTTGTCGATTGGTAGCGTTATCATCCACTATTAGGAGCCGCTTTCCATCTAACTGGAGCTGGAGATTGTCAGACTCAATAGATGATGAATGAGGATCGGATGCCGCAAGTATAGTGAAATAAAATGTGGAGCCTACCGATTTTGGAGTTTGGATTTCGGATTTTGGATTATCAGCTTTAAGAGTCTCTTGTTCCTGAACCTCTAACCCCAAATCTAAGTTGGGCAATCTAAAATCAGCAGGAGGATTTCCAGCAATTGCTTCCTTACTCTCAACCCACATTTGACCGCCCATCATTTCACACAGCTGTTTGCCAATTGTCAAACCTAAGCCGGTTCCACCATATTGACGAGTGGTAGAAGAATCAACTTGACTAAAAGACTTGAAGAGTCGGTCTATTCGGTCTGGGGGAATACCAATACCCGTATCTTTAACGGCAAATTGGATTTCATAGGTAGGTGAGAGGGTTTCTTCTCCTGTTACCTCTTGCCCCTTGCCTCTTACCTCTACTGAAACCACCACTTCGCCTGTCTTAGTGAACTTCACCGCATTACTGAGCAAGTTCACTAAGATTTGGCGCAACCGAGTAACATCTCCCACAATTATCTTGGGAGTTTGAGGATGAATTAAATAGGCTAATTCAATATCTTTTTCTGCTGCCTTGAAAGCAACTAAGTCAAGGGATTCTTCAATACAAGTTCGTAAATTAAAAGAATGCTCCTCTAGCTCTAGCTTGCCTGACTCAATCTTCGAGAGGTCAAGGATGTCATTAATGAGCATCAATAAAGCATCGCTACTGCTCTGAGTTGTTTCAACAAAATCACGCTGTTGCGCTGTTAAGGGTGTGTTGAGTAACAAACCCGTCATGCCGATGATGGCATTCATAGGAGTGCGGATTTCATGGCTCATATTGGCAAGGAATTCACTCTTAATGCGAGTCGCCGCTTCAGCGGCTGCCTTTGCCTTTTCCAATTCTTGATTCGCCTGAGATAATGCCTGAGTGCGCTCAACTAGCGCCTGTTGAGCGAAATACGGCTCAGTAATATCGTCTAATATCCAAAGGCGACCGGGTACGTCCCTGACACGAGTCGGTGTGCTAGAGAGACTTAGCACTCTTGGATGGGGTTCTTGAAAAATCCAGTTCCAGTTGCGAATTTCTGCCTGAGGCTGGGAAAAAAATTGTGCTGCCTGTGCTGCAATTTGCGCTTGGTTATCTGCACTCATCCGCAACTTCGCCATTGCCTGGGCAAGCAACGGTGGCTCTACTGCTCCTGGGTTCAATCCCAGCTGCACGGCGGCAGCTTGATTGAGCCAGCCCTGTTCACCACTCTCATCAACGAAAACCACTCCTTGATGGATTGTCTCAAGCATGGCACCGAACCGTGCCTGGAGCTGATCGATCCGTAAGGTAGTATCGCTAAACTTGAGCAGGGTGCGTAACTGACCGAGTAGTGACTTAATAAAGTGTTGCAGGTGTGATGAAATATCAGTCCGCTGATACCAAATCAGCAGGATAGCACCCTGTTGATCAGCCGATGAGATGAGAGGCAGCACGGCGAGGGACTGGGTTCCTTGAGCGAGCAAGACATGAGACGCGCCAGGGGTAGAGGGGTAGTCTACATAGTAGAGGCAGCGGTTCTCTAGGGTAGCTTCCTCAAAGAGTGCGGGAGTCGTCAGTTGATCGGGGAGAGCCTTTGGGGGCAGGGATACTAGTACTTGAGCGGTGACTTCGTCAAGTTGGCGCAATGCGATCGCGACGTCAGCACGAGCAAAGTCACGCAGTAAAGTCAGGGCTTGGCTGATGAGTGTATGGGGGGTATCCGTTGTCTCGGCATCCGTAAGGGTGGCAAGTACGGATTGAGAAGCCAACCGCCACTCGATACCCCGTAAGAACCTACAGATCAGGAAACTGAAGAGGACTATACTGCCTAGTTCAAATAACTGACTCCTTAGCAGGTCAACATCACCTTGTAATACTCCAAGCAGTAGGATACCAACCCCTAAAAATGCTTTGATTTGGACAGTTTGCAGGGGCAACAGGATAGAGACTGTCAATAGCAGCAGAGCTACCAGCTGCATTGGCGTCCATCCATCCATCCAACACAAGCCAATAAGCAAGAGAATTAGTACTCGCAAGACTGGGGCAAAGGTTGGTAGCCAGTCAGGATGATGCCGTTGGAAGCTCAAACCTAAATGCTTTTGAATTAAGGAGGCGTCCATAAATAATATCGCCATATCGTTTTGGTGCGATGGGCGATGGTTGATGGGCTTCGACGCTACAGTCTATAGCCTCTGCCCCAGAAGCCCGCACCAATGAATGAAGAAGTAGTTTTTAGACGCCCCTTAAGCAGCCAGACATTGTGCGATCGCATTGGTAACTATATTAGGGGCGCTGATATGAGGTAAGTGTCCCCTGGCTGGAATGTGAACAAGCTTACTCTGGGGAATTTTATCTGCCAGGTAGTGACCAACTTCCAGTGGCACAGCAATATCATCACTCGCCTGTAAAATCGCAGTAGGTACCTTGAGTCTTGCTAACTCAGCTCGGTGGTCGGACTGGTAAATCACCTTAGCGACAGCTTGCGCGATGTCGGGACGAACAGCCGCAAGGGTTTGGGCAAACTCTTTTGCCAACTCAGGTTGATCCTGAGTAGCCATTGCTATGGGAGCAAAGCCGCTCGCCCAAGCATAATAGTTGGTTGACATGGCTT
>DATNQP010000361.1:0-2759 GCA_036703965.1 Leptolyngbyaceae cyanobacterium | reverse complement strand
CTTGATTCATGATAGAGCCGCCAGTCCTAAAGCACGTCGCGATCGCGCGGCTTATCTGTTGGAGCGTGTTGGCTTAAATCCCGACTGGATGAACCGCTATCCTCACGAGTTTTCTGGAGGTCAGCGTCAGCGGGTTTCTATAGCTAGGGCGCTTGCACTCAATCCCAAGTTTATTATCTGCGATGAATCGGTGTCTGCCCTCGATGTTTCTGTGCAGGCACAGGTACTCAATCTCCTCAAAGAGTTGCAGGCTGAGTTTGGTCTGACTTACATCTTTATTTCCCATGACTTGAGTGTGGTGAAGTTCATGAGCGATCGCATCATGGTAATGAACCGGGGCAAAATTGAAGAAATTGGTCCGGCTGAGAGCATCTACCGCAAACCGGAAAAGGACTACACGCGCCAGTTGATTGCGTCGATTCCCAGTGGCACTCTGGAGCGGATTCAGCAACAGCAAGCAGGGCGCAGTGTCTCAGAGCTTTCAGGTATTAGCGACCCGTGGTCAGTGAATTAGAGGTTGGATAAAGCCCAATACGGTTTGGCGGCTCTTTTTAATTTTCATTGAATAGCCTCACCCGCTGTCCGCAGCAGTGAGGCTACAATACGAGTGAATTAATCTAAGAGGGTGTCTGAAAAGTAAAAAATGTCACATCCTGACGTGGTTCAAACAGTGATTTTTTCGTGAAAGCTTGGATGCGATCGCCAGTGTTGAGAGTAGTCAATGAGACTTTTCAGACACCCTCTAATACCGAGTTGCAGTCTAATGTAGAATCTAGAGCTGAGAGTTATAGATAAGTAAAGTTTATAAGCTCCGGTGGTTCACAACATCATTAGCAAGTGGTTCGCGTGATGTTTAACTTGCTCTTTTTTTACCATAATTTATCCCAATCCTCTGCTGGTATAGCTTCTGATGGGGTTGTCACCCCATCAGGTCTTTTACTCTAGGCGTAATTAAACACAACCTGTTGTTTTAGGGACTGGAGACTCGGGATTGGCGACTTTGCAAGGATTTCCAATCCCTAAAGCCAACAATGTTTATTTTCACAGACCTGGTTAGAGACACGATTAATCACGTCTCTATTGGCTTATGCTTTTGGCTTGTAAGTAGACGCAACGTGCAACTCCTTCAACTGCTTCCCATCGACACCAGCCGGAGCCTCGGTCAAAAGACAGCGTGCTTGTTGCGTCTTCGGGAAGGCAATCACATCTCGAATTGATTCTTCACCAGCTAACAACATCACCAGTCGATCCAAGCCATAAGCAAGTCCACCGTGAGGCGGTGTACCGTACTCAAATGCCTCCAACAGAAACCCAAACTTGTTATATGCTTCTTCTGGAGATAAGCCAATAGTCTCAAAGACTCGTTGCTGGAGTTCGGGTTGGTAAATTCGCAGACTTCCACTGACAATTTCAAAGCCGTTGTAAACCAAGTCGTAGGCTTGTGCTCGTGCCGTTTTCAGGTCATCTACATCATCCGGGTGGGGAGCTGTAAACGGGTGGTGCAGTGCATCCAGTCGCTTTTCCTCCGCATTCCACTCGAACATCGGAAAGTCGGTTACCCAGAGCAGATTAATTTTATCTGGGTCAATCAATCCCAGTTCACGACCAATGACTTGACGCAATCTGTCTAGGGTTTTGTTGACTATTTCAGCTGGTCCAGCACCAAATAGTAAGAGATGACCGGCTTTCGCTCCTGTGCGACTTAGAAGTTCTTGTTTTTGGGCTTCCGTTAGGTTGTCTTTAATCGCCCCAATGGTGTCGATTTCACCATCATCGCGCACTCGGATATAAGCGACACCTTTGGCACCTGCTTCACTAGCTTCTTTGAATAAGTCGCCACCTGGCTTAATCCGGACGTTGGAGATGGCTTCATTACCCCCAGGAATAGGCAAAACTTTAATGATGCCTCCCTCGGCAATAGCACCAGAAAAGACTTTAAAGCCAGAGTCTTTGAGCAAATCAGAAACGTTAACTAGCTCTAAGCCAAAGCGCGTATCAGGTTTATCACTCCCATAACGCTCCATTGCTTCAGCATAGGTGAGGCGAGGGAAGGGACGCGGCAGGTCAATATCTTTAACAGTTTTGAAGACGTGACAGACTAAACCTTCGTTCAGCTGGAAGATTTCTTCCTGAGACATGAAGCTCATTTCCATGTCCACCTGGGTGAAATCCGGTTGCCGATCCGCTCGTAAGTCTTCATCCCGGAAGCAACGGGCAATCTGGTAGTAGCGGTCAAATCCTGCTACCATCAACAATTGCTTGAAGAGTTGCGGGGACTGGGGCAAGGCATACCACTGACCCGGATTCACACGGGATGGCACAAGGTAGTCTCTGGCACCTTCAGGGGTGGAGCGAGTTAGAATTGGCGTTTCAACTTCAATGAAGTTTTGCTCATCTTCTAAGTAGCGGCGGATGGCTTTAACGACTTGGTGACGCAGCTGGAGGTTGCGGCTCATGCGATCGCGCCTTAAGTCCAAATACCGATACTTCAGCCGCAAGTCTTCCCGAACCGGATCGCTGTTGTGCGTTGAAACCTGAAAGGGTAGCAGCTTGCGGACGCTATTAAGCAGTTCGATCTTGTCTGCGTAAACTTCTATCTCACCCGTCGGCAGTTTGGGATTTAAGGAGTCTTCTGGACGTGCCGTGACTCGACCTGTAATTTTAACTACGTATTCATTCCGTAGGACTTCTGCATCCTTATAGGAATCGGGGGTGCGCTGAGGGTCACTGACAATTTGGACAATGCCGGAGCGATCGCG
>DATNQP010000360.1:0-1833 GCA_036703965.1 Leptolyngbyaceae cyanobacterium | reverse complement strand
TTGCGCTTACCATCAGTCATTTGGTGTTGAAGCCATGCCCCCAACAGTTCCGCTTTGTAATTTGTGAGAATCTCTGGAATTTTACTTTCGCCGCTCAAGCTCATTTAACGGCTCCTTCTCTTAGCCGGAATTCAGTGAGTCCTTTTACTGATCAATCATTTTAAGCTTTCCGGTTAACTAGCTCAGGGGGTGCCGTTGAACAGTGGAGTGAGTGGGAATTTCCTGGCGGCACTTCAAGCTCCTCAAGGGGATAAGGTTACCTATTACTTGAGGTAGTTCCTTAAAGGCTGATTGACCTACTTATTATAGGTATAAACTCGGACGAAATAAGTTACGTGTCACAGTATCCCTGCTTTTGACTGCCCCCAGGGAATCAAGCTCTGGTCAGCTAAAAAGAAAAGTGAACTCAGGCGTGTGAAGATGCCTGCTTAACATCTTTTGAGAATTCCCGCCTTTTTAAAGCGGGGAGAAGTCAACTTTGACATTAAATATTTTTTTAGCGCTACAAACAATAAAATACATTGGTTCTAATGCGTCAGCGACAGAAGGTGAGTTTGCCTAGTGGCGATCGCAATTTTTCTTCTCACTCTCACCCTGGTTATCTGGCAACCGCGAGGACTAGGCATCGGATTTAGTGCTTTGGGAGGGGCGCTTCTTGCCCTTGTGACTGGTGTCGTAACGTTGCAGGATATCCCCACGGTTTGGGCAATTGTTTGGAATGCAACGTTTACCCTCATTGCCTTAGTGATTATTTGCCTCATCCTGGATGAAGCGGGTTTTTTCCGTTGGTTAGCGCTTCAGGTCGCTCGTGGGGGTATGGGTCGTGGAGGCGTACTTTTTCCGTTGGTGGTAGTCTTGGGAGCATTGGTGACCGCTTTGCTGACCAATGATGGTACTGCCCTCATCTGGACGGCCACAGTGATGGAAATGCTGCTGTTACTGGGCTTTAGTTCAAGAGCGATTTTGGCATTTGCTTTCGCTACGGGTTTTATCGCCAACGCGACAAGCTTGCCGTTGCCGGTGAGCAATCTAGTGAATATCATCGCCGCTGACTATTTTCATATTTCCTTTTTGCGCTATGTCATGGTGATGGTGCCGGTGAATTTTGTTGCGATCGCTTCTAGCTTGGGCGTCCTCTGGTTCTACTTTGACCGGGACATCCCACCCACCTACAACCTTGAGTGTCTGCCACCACCCAAGAGTGTCATTCGTGACCCCCTCGTCTGTCAGTGGAGCTTTGCTATTTTAGGGTTACTCCTAATCGGCTACTTTTTGGCTGAACGCGTTTCGCTCCCCGTTTCCTCTGTTGCTGGGTTCAGTGCCTTAGTCATGGTGGCACTGGCGGGGCGTTGGTTTCACAGGCATGACACCCCTATCATTAAGATTCGTAAGGTTTTATGGGAAGCCCCCTGGCAAGTGATTTTGTTTAGCTTGGGGATGTATCTTGTGGTCATCGGTTTACAGAATGCCGGGATGACTACTCTATTGAGCCAGCAGTTGGAGGCGTTGTCTGGCTGGGGACTTACCCTTGCTGCCACTGGGACTGGCTTCCTGGCAACTCTGCTATCTGGCGTGATGAACAATCTCCCGACGGTACTGATTAATGCTCTGGCGATTCAAGATGCCACAGGGATCGAGCCAGCCGTTCGAGAGGTTATGGTGTATGCGAATGTAATAGGTTGTAACATTGGGGCGAAAATCACACCCATTGGTAGTCTCTCTACCCTGCTCTGGCTAGATGTCTTGAGGCGTAAAGGACTCCGCATCAGCTGGGGTGAGTATGTTCGTATTGCTCTTATCCTGACAATTCCTGTTCTTTTTGTTAGCTTGCTA
>DATNQP010000359.1:0-2234 GCA_036703965.1 Leptolyngbyaceae cyanobacterium | reverse complement strand
GCCCGAATCGTCAACGACGTAAGCACCATAGTCTTGCATTGCCTTGAAGATCTTTTTGCCCGTCTTGGTGGTCAGTCCCAGGCTCTGTTCTGTAACGTTGGGCGGGATCGCCAGCAAAGACCCCATGACCAGCGCGGGGTTGGAACCCTTGTACTGGTTGGGTGCGCCGCCGTCGGCCATAGCCGCTGGCCAGCGGAAACCAGGGGTGGGCGATGAAGGGTTGTAGTGCAGCCACTCGCCCCAGAGATCGATCTTTAGTGCATGACGGATCGGCTGGTTATTCAGCAACTCACCCTTGCGAATGCTGCCGCCAATGCTCGACATCGCAGAACCGCCATGCCCACCGGCAATGCCATCGCCGTAGATGTCACTTTCTCCGAACCAACTGCCGTAGAGCGGACCACCGGGCACACAGCGTGCGGTCACATTGAAACTCACCAGGGTTCTGCCATCGGGCTTCAGGAACGCCGAGGAGCTGTTCGGAGTCGAGAAGATGCCACCGGAGGTGATTGCATCCGGGATGATGAGATTGTAGGGAACGTTCAGCGGTCGACCCGCCGGGGGATGCCACTGAGCCTGCTGCTGCGGCGTGGTGCCAGTGCAGCGACCTTCGCCCCAAGCCCCAGGCATATACATTGGCACAACTGGGTCGCTCGCCTTGGTCCTGATGAACCAGTCGATGTCAAATCCAACCTTCTTTGAGCCGATATAGGCATCAACGTATTGCGCCCCCGATCCAATCGGCATATTCCAGATGCTGTCGCAGGCAAACGGCCACTTATTCTTATCGCGTGGTTGACCTGGACCGCACTTATTAGTGTTTGAGGCCTGCGCTAGGGTGCGCGTAGATGTCTGAGTTGGACTCGAAGTTTGAGTTGGAGTTAGTTTAGGAGTCAGACTCGGAGTTGATTTAGGGCTTAAGCTCGACAGATTTTGAGTGCTGACGCTGATGAAAGAAGCCACGTTGACAACATGACTAATAGCACTCAAGGTACTGGGACTGAAAATTAGCATTTGCTTCTCTCTTTTCCTTTAATTACAGAGGCTTGGTACATCGATCTGCTTAGAAAAGTTTGAAGATTTTGTGTGTTGCAGATTGAATTTGCATCTACCGTTGTAAAACTCACTCCGAACCTTACCAAAGCCGTTCGTGTGGAAGATTGAACCTTATCCTGAACTAGCTTAGTGCGTTAGCGTTAGCGTAACTCACCTATGCTCCTAACAAGGATAGCTTGATTTTTTTAAGTTAGCTTCACTCCCAGAAAAATTCCCACAACAAAGTTTGAACTTGAGCCGCCTTTATAGAGTTACCTTGGGCGTTGAATAGAGCTTTGGCAAGTTCCAGGCTAGCGCTTGCTTTCTTTTGGTGTCCCTGTCTGTATAAGGTCAATCCCCAGCAATAGGAAGCTTCCACATTGTTGGGACTGACACAAATGGTTTATCGCCAGGTATCAAATTCTTTCTCTGGATTAAATTCCTGCGTGACTCTGTTCTTGTTCTCGCTTTTTTTCTGCGCTTAAAATTCCCAGTCGTAATACAGTTTCTCAGTAGAATCGTCCGGATTTACGACACAGGTTAAACCGTCCTTACCATAGTAATACGGGCATATATTACAGGGTTTATTTTGCTGTAACTTCTCAAGTATTGTACCCCAGTTTCTCTAAACTGTAGCCTGGTACCAACGTGCTAAGGAGTGATTTGAGTCTATTTTTAAGGCTTGTGCAAAAGCAGCGATCGCACACTCGTAAAACTTAAGGATTTGTACAGCGTATTTTGTCCAGGCATCAGCACGACATTTGTATAAGCCAATCATGTTTAGGATTAAAACACCATATTCTGTCGAGCCATCCGCAGAGCCGCTTCACCTTCTCAGTTCTTTCCCAGAAATTTCCTCAATTCACCTAATTGGGCGATCCAAGTGCATGAGGGCGATCGCATTTGTCATAAGCCACCTTAGTCATAGAAATGGGATGCATCTGCTGTAACCAACTTGCAGGCTAAATGTACGATAGCTTGGTTTTCTCTAAATTCACCCGATCAGGTGATAGCCGCTTAGAAACAATTCTCTGTTGTCTGTGTCATCGTTTCTATTACTCATATCTTGCACCTGGCGGTTGAAACCGCAGCTACACAAACAAAACCTGCCTCCGCAGGTTACAAAACCCTTGATTTTTGATTAGTCCGCGCAGGCGGACTTAGTTTGTATAGCCCCAGAATTCCATTCTGAGGGCTTG
>DATNQP010000358.1:0-4965 GCA_036703965.1 Leptolyngbyaceae cyanobacterium | reverse complement strand
ACGCTCTCAGGGTCATCTACAGGCAAAGTTCCGTTGACCAATCTTGATGACCGCGACCCTGGTGACACTTCACCTGGGAGCCAGCCCATACCATCTTCCATTGCTTACCCGTTTGAGATGATTGGGTTGGCACCAACTCAGCGCGATACCGGATTCCACCAACAGAGTCATCTGCCACACCCGTTTGGGTAATGGTGACGATCGCTTGATTGGGTTGCGGATAATCCACCGCTACGTCTCGTGAACCTCCCTCGGATTCGGTGTCACCAAACGCTGAGAGAGCGATCGCTTTGGGGTCGTTGCCAATGAGAGTTTTGGCATCGGCAATTTTTTCTAAGGAAATCGGTTTATAGTTTTCCCGCTTTTCTTTGGCACTAGCAGTGGTAATCTTAGTGTTTGAATGAGCCTGATTTGATTTTGGGCGGGGTTGAGTAGCCGGTAACTGGCTCGTGGAAGAGGCTTTTCCTGGAGTGGATGACCCAGTAGCAGCAGTCGGTGTTGACTCAGGGCGATTTCCGTCGGGATAACTCGGCTTGACGCTGATGTCACTGCAAGCACTCAGCGTCATTGCCATACTGGTTAGCACAACGAGGGAAATTTTTAACTTACGAGACATTAATTTTAAAGGCGATTTCAAGCAAAGCTGCTAACCTCATTCTAGTTAGCAGCTCCTTAGTCAGGAAAAAGCAGCGGTTTGCTTCACCAAAGAGTGCAAAGTCCGAGTACTTTGTTAAGTGCTTGTACTCATAAGGGGGTATTCCAGTAGGTTCCCAACCGAGAATTCTTATAGAACTATTCAGACTCCATAGTTCTAGAGTCGTTCCTCAAGATACAATGCGATCTGGCAAAAAAAATTTCTTGCTACCTCACGCCCAATTGATTCGGAAGACCACCCCATGATCCACGAAGTTTTCATGCCCGCCCTCAGTTCCACAATGACCGAAGGCAAGATTGTTTCCTGGGTCAAATCCCCAGGCGACAAAATTGAAAAAGGTGAAACCGTGGTGGTGGTTGAGTCGGATAAGGCAGATATGGACGTTGAGTCCTTCTATGGAGGCTATCTGGCTGTAATCACGGTACCCGCTGGTGAAGCGGCTCCCGTAGGTGCTGCGATCGCGCTGGTGGCAGAAACGGAAGCCGAAATTGAGACAGCTAAACAACAAGCTGCTCAATCTGGTGAAAAACCCACTGTTGCAACAGCTGGGAATGAAACTGCACCAGCCCCAGCAGCAGTAGAAGCAGCCCCAACAGCCGCTCAAGATACCCCCAGCCCACGCAATGGACGAGTTATCGTCTCGCCTCGCGCTCGTAAGTTAGCCAAGGAACTGAGCGTCGATCTGACTACCTTGAAAGGCAGTGGTCCTCATGGGCGGATTGTCGCTGAGGATGTCGAAGCGGCAGCGGGTAGGGCGACTACTCCTGCACCTGCCCCAGTTGCGACAACAGTGGCACCCGCAAGGACACCAATTGCTACTCCACCGGCTGCCCCCGCCGCTAAACCAGCATCGGCACCCACCCCAGCAGCACCCGCCACTGTGCCTCTAGGCGAAGTCGTACCCTTGAATACGCTGCAAAATGCGGTGGTACGAAATATGGTTGCCAGCCTCCAGGTACCCACCTTCCACGTTGGTTACACCATCACTACCGATGAATTGGATAAGTTATACCAAAAAATCAAGTCCAAGGGCGTCACGATGACGGCGCTGCTTGCCAAAGCGGTGGCAGTAACCTTACAAAAACATCCCTTGGTGAATGCCAGTTATACAGACCAAGGCATTCAGTATCATGGTGCCATTAATATCGCCGTAGCTGTGGCAATGGCGGGTGGAGGGCTGATTACGCCGGTATTACAAAAAGCTGATCAGGTAGATATCTATTCCTTGTCTCGCAGCTGGAAAGACTTGGTCGAACGTTCCAGATCCAAGCAGTTACAACCGGAAGAATATAACTCTGGCACCTTCACCCTGTCAAATTTAGGAATGTATGGCGTTGACCGCTTTGATGCTATCTTGCCACCGGGACAGGGAGCAATTCTGGCAATTGGAGCCTCGCGCCCACAAGTAGTAGCAACTACTGATGGTTTGATGGGTGTGCGGCGTCAGATGCAAGTGAATATTACTTGTGACCACCGCATCATTTACGGTGCCGATGCAGCAGCCTTCTTACAAGACTTGGCGAAGCTGCTTGAAACTGACCCACAATCGCTAACGCTTTGAACTGCCCATCCTGTAGCCTTGGCTACAGGATGGGAGTCTGAAGAAATTACCGTTTTTGTCAGATTGATGTTCCACCTTTGACTTTCTAGGTTGGCAAAAAAACTTGTTGAGTCCAAGCTCATTTTATGTAACTCAAATGCACGTTGTGCCATTTAGATGCGCGACAACTTATTATTACCCGGAAATCTGCGAGTTTGGGAGCGGGACAAACAAGCCTCAAGATGGGGACAGTCTTCACATCTAAGCTCCTTCCCAGGACAGGTACATCCACAGGGGAGACTTAACAAACACTCTTCAGGCTGTTTGGGTGCAGCCGGAAAAGCGATTTCCCGCAAAAGAAGAATCACATCTTGATAAATCATGGTACCCTACTCCCTTACTCCTCTTAAAAAGTTATCAAAAATAATGTTTAATAAATTTAAAAATATCCAGAATAAGTTTTCCAATTATTCTGGATATTTTTCCTAATCACCCTTTCAAAAAAACTTGGTAATCAATAGCGGAACACAGCCGCTAAAGGTGCCTCATCCGGTACTTTTTCTGGCTCGACTGCATAGACAGTTCCGCCGTTCAAAAGGGTTTGAATCGCCGCTGCATTCAACAAATCCTCATCTCCAGGATTCGCCTCAGGATGCAAATCAATCGTACTCGTTTCGGCATTAAAGCTGCCCCACTGTCGAACACCAACGGCAACAAACAATTGATCGACTCGTCCGAAATAGGCTGCTGGAACTACCTCTTTAACGTCATTGGAGGTTCGCCCAGCCGCTGCAAGTTCTTTGTAGCGCTCAATCGCTTCTTGTTGCTCCTGTAAAAATATGGGTTCCACAATCTCCCAGGCTTCTGCTTGTAACTCTTCTGGCTTCATGTTTTCAGGGCTACCTGTAATACCTTCCTCGACTACATGCTGGTAGGTATTCGCCTCTCGGTAAAGCGGAAAAAGATACTCTACTGCTGCTAACACTAGAGGTGCGCGTTTTCCTTTCAGATATTTGTGCAATCCACCATCAACGGCGTGAAAGAATTGCACAATGTCCCGATGGAATTTATCTCTGTCGGGACTTCCTTGCCCATGAAAACTGCCCGCATGCTGAAAAGAATTGTTGGTTCCCCCTTTTGGGGTGCTCATGCGTCGCTGCCCCTCCTTGGCAGTCTCGTCATACTGGAGGGTATCGTCAAGACTCTTAGGCACATCTTCCAATTGAATTTCTTTGACACTGGAGCGTGTACACTCAAGTAGCCTGACATCCTGTTGACTTAAAGCCAAAACATAATACCGGCCATCACCCGTTAAAACAGGTAGTAGGGGCTTGAGATGGAAATGGTCAGTGACAACAACTAATTCATCAAAATTTAACGGTACGCTGTAATAATGGCATACTCCAGAAGCCAAGAAGATTGCCAATCCATCATTCTGTTGCTGCCAAAAATTCTCATCCGAATCGACGACTTCTTGAATTGGCTGTAGTAGTTCCGATGCCTCTTTATCACTCAAACCATTTTCTTCTAGACTACTATGAGCCTCTCGTATCAGATTTTTGAACCGAATGGGATTCTGTTGGACATCTGCCCCAAGGTAGATAGGCATATAAATCGAGACACACAATCCCTTAGGTTGTTCTACTAGTGTTTTGAGTTTTTCCAGGGACAATAAGCTCATAACGTTTCCTTTCCTCTAAGCTTGCCGAGATGGCGATTAGAAGAGCGCGATTCCCTAGCTCCTTGCCTAGTTGCTGCGCTAAGGAGATAGCCATGCACTACCTGTATGCTCCGCAAATACTTCACGCTCAGGCTAATGACGCCTATTGCCTACAAGTTAGCTCTGCTGCCTTATTAGCTCGTCTGCCTAGAGGAAGGGCTTACCATTTCTTGTAGGGGAGAAACTTCCCTGACATGATGACTTTCACACGATCACCTTTAGGATCTTCTTCTTTCTCCACATCCAAAGTAAAATCAATCGCGCTCATAATGCCGTCACCAAACTTTTCATGAATCACGGCTTTCAGTGGCATTCCATAGACCTGCATAATCTCATAGAACCGATAAATCAGCGGATCAGTAGGGATAACAGGATCTAAACCCCCTTTCACAGGAAACTCCGTAAGTTCTGCTGCCATATCCGCTTCTAACCCCAATGCATGGACAAGTTTACTTGCCTCATCTTCAGAAGCACTAGCTTGACGGTAAATCACCGCTGAAATCCATACTTCGTCACGTCCAAGTATTTTTTCCAAGTCAGCAAAAGTCAGCCCTTGTGCTTTTTTGGCGGCTAATAGTTTCTGAGTAATTTCAGGAATTGCCATAAAAAACTTCTCTTCTTTAGTGTTATTGCGGATAGCTGGGTAGCCATATTCAAGCGGTTATGCAGCCCCAAAAACTGTAGCGGCGTACACATTGGTACGCCGCTAGTTATGAAATCTCTTACAAATTACCCTCTAGGGTCAACAGGGATTTTTGGTAGAAGTCTATACAAGGGCAGATAAGGCACAAAATAAAAAGGCAAAAGAAATAATTTTTCCTTTTGCCTTTTACTTTTTACTTTTAGCTTCTTTACCTGTCCACCGAACCCATGATGATGTCAATACTGCCGAGAATCGCCATGATATCGGCAACTTTGACACCCCGCAGGATATGGGGCAAGATTTGCAGGTTGACAAAATCAGCGGCACGAATCTTCCAACGCCAAGGGAAGACATTATCATCCCCAACGATGAAAATTCCTAATTCTCCTTTGCCACTCTCTACACGG
>DATNQP010000357.1:0-7758 GCA_036703965.1 Leptolyngbyaceae cyanobacterium | reverse complement strand
AGACTGTGTTTATAGGCTACTAGAGAGATGCCCTTCAATCTTTTGAAGAGGACTATCTGGTTTTAATAGATTTCCTGAGTATTTCTGTTTAGGTAGCGATTTTGATTCCTTTTTTGTAAAGCCTGTATGAGCCAAGCCTCTCCACTTCTGATTGCTCAGGTTACAGATATTCACCTGTTCGCCAATCCACGCAAAGAACTATTGGGACTGCCGACGATTCAGTCTTTTCAGGCGGTTCTAGAACAATTGCAACAACTTTCGCCCCTACCAGATCTACTGCTGCTGACGGGAGACTTGTCTCAAGATGGGAAATTGGAATCTTATGAGTGTTTACAAGAATGGCTGAAACCTTTAGGAATCCCTACTTACTGGTTACCCGGTAACCATGACGAGCCACAGGTAATGGAGCAGGTGTTAAATCAAGCTCCGATTTTTTCCCAAAAGTCTTTTCAAGCGGGAGGTTGGCAGTTTCTCCTGCTGAACTCTGCTGTCTGTGGAAGTGTACATGGTCAGCTGTCACCAGAAAGCTTAGATTGGCTAAACCTCCAGTTACAAGCAACAAGTGAACGACCGACTTTGATTGGTTTACACCATCCGCCTTTTTTAGTGCATTCAGATTGGCTCGATAGCAGTACGTTAGAAAATTCAGAGGAGCTGTTTGAAGTGATTGACCGCTATCCTCAGGTACGTCTGGTTATATTTGGTCATATTCATCAGGAATTTGAGCGATCGCGTCGTGGTATCACTTACTTAGGTACGCCTTCGACCTGCATTCAGTTTATGCCTAAAAGCAAAAAGTTTTCCTTAGACCAGACAAAGCCGGGATTTCGGTTATTGAACCTTTATCCCAATGGCATGTTCAAGACTAAGATCGAGCGGGTGGCTTACACACACCAACTGGATACAACAGCAATGGGCTATTGAGCTTTATGAGGTTGGTCTCTTATTTTTTTGTACCCTTTTGGTTCGCCCCATCTAACTTTGCCCCAGCCAAATCCGTCCCCCTCAGATTCGCATTGCTCAGATTGGCATTCTCTAAATCTGTATTGCTTAGGTTAGCACCTTCCAGGTTGGCCCCACTCAAATCAGCACCAGCCAAATCAGCACCAGCCAAATCCGTTCCCCTAAGATCTGCACCGCTTAAATTGGCGTTCTTTAAATCAGAACGACTCAGGTTAGCACCTTCCAGGATGGATTTGCTCAAATTTGCCCCAGTCAATTTCGCCTCGGTACAGTCTGCACCCCTGAGATTGTCACCACTTAGGTCTTGTCCTTCAAGATTTAGACGCGCACACTTGAAGTTACTTGCTCCCTGCGTACTTTCACTGAGTTGGGGTTGAATTGGATTCGATTTTACGGTTGCTACTGACGCTTCTTTTACTTGTCCCTGTCTAGCAAGGAAATACATACCTGCCAAAGCTACCAGTCCGGCGGCGAGGCTAATCAGCAAGAGCTTAGACCGCTTGGTCTGATGCGTTGGTACGGGTTGCTGAGTTGACGATCGCTGTAACTGAATCTGCTCGATCGCCTGTTGAACAAACTCTGGTGGAATTTTTGCCTCGCTCCCGGCGTCCATCAGCTCTTGTACGGAATAGCTCTGGTTGTGTTGGGCATACAACTGAGCCGCAAGAGTAAAAACCTCCTGGGTTTTATCTTGAGGAATGCGATCTTCTGGGCGGTTCATAGTGCTGTCGGGGTGAATACAAAGGACAATTAGAGACTGCCTTCACAATCCTAATTCTTCGATTCGGTCAGCGTCAGCAGTTATCATTTCCCTGTGCTAGTTTCTTGAAAGTTATTGGGGAATCTGAATCTTTGCCGGGTTTGAGGAAAATGGGTTGAACAGGCTAGACTTTCAGCCAGTTGCCGAGCTATCATAAAAAGCTGTGATTTTTTTTGACAAATGAAAGCTCAAGAGATTATTCGCTCAATTGAAGCGGAACAGCTAAAAGCAGACCTGCCGGTTATCCATGTCGGTGATACCGTCAAAGTAGGAGTGCGTATTAGAGAAGGTGGCAAGGAACGGGTACAGCCTTACGAAGGTACTGTGATTGCCATGCGGAATGGTGGCATCAATGAAACGATTACAGTGCGGCGTGTCTTCCAGGGTGTTGGTGTAGAGCGGGTATTTCTCGTCCATTCTCCCCGAATTGAGAGCATTAAAATTATTCGTCGGGGCAAAGTGCGTCGGGCGAAGCTGTTCTATCTACGCGATCGCGTTGGTAAAGCTACTCGCGTCAAACAACGCTTCGACCGCAGTCTTTAGATTCAATGGAAACACTTTGGCTTGGTATTGACGCACTAATTGCGTTAGACTTAATTAACGTATAAGGGTTTAGGTCTACCGACCCATGAAATTGTGCGCTCTTAGTTCAGTTGGTAGAACGCAGGTCTCCAAAACCTGATGTCGGGGGTTCAAGTCCTCCAGGGCGCGCTCTCAATTAATACAATGTAAGAATAAGGGATGCACGCGTCTGCCCGAAGGCATCGCTGTCGCTAGCTCGACCGCATGAAAGTAAAAGAATTTCGGGTAGACTTGTTGTGTGAGTGATGATCTTTGGTCTCAAAGGTAGATGCCTCACGCCTGCACTGAAGGGGAAGATGAAAATTTATGGCAAAGAAAACTAAAACTGAACCAGAGATTCAAGATACGTCATCTGGATTTCAACTTTCAAAGTTTTTTGAGGAAACTAAAGAAGAACTTGCTAAAGTCGTTTGGCCAAGTCGGCAGCAGTTAATTAGCGAGTCGGCAGCTGTGCTACTGATGGTAATCCTCAGCGCCACCTTAATTTATTTGGTAGATCGCTTGTTCTTGTGGGTATCAGGACAGTTATTTGTATGAGTTTTGCGACAGACGAATCCTACGATTCAGAGCAACACCCAGAAGCATCGACAACCGCACGTTGGTATGCTGTTCAGGTGGCGTCTGGCTGTGAAAAGCGAGTCAAGACTAACCTGGAGCAACGCGTCCAAACCTTAGATGTGGCTGACCGGATTTTAAGAGTGCAGATTCCGCAGACGCCAACTGTGAAAATCAGGAAGGATGGCTCTCGGCAGCACTCAGAAGAAAAAGTCTTCCCTGGCTATGTGTTAGTCCAAATGGTGATGGATGATGACGCTTGGCAGGTTGTCAAAAACACGCCAAATGTGATTAATTTTGTTGGGGCAGAACAAAAACGTCGCTACGGACGGGGGCGTGGTCATGTTAAACCCATGCCTCTGAGTCCTGGAGAAGTCGAACGGATCTTCAAGCAAGCTCTGGAACAAGAGCCGGTTGTCAAAGTTGATATGGCAGTCGGAGACAAAATCCTGGTTCTGTCAGGTCCGTTTAAGGATTTTGAAGGCGAGGTTATTGAGGTTAGCCCCGAAAGGAGCAAGCTCAAGGCGTTACTCTCGATTTTTGGTCGGGATACGCCAGTGGAATTGGAATTTAATCAGGTTGAGAAAACAAGCTAGAAATGGCAAAAAAAGTCGTTGCAATGATTAAGTTGGCTCTCAACGCGGGGAAAGCCAACCCTGCCCCGCCAGTAGGTCCAGCTTTGGGTCAGCATGGGGTCAATATCATGGCGTTCTGCAAAGAGTACAACGCCAAAACAGCCGACCAAGCAGGAATGGTTGTGCCGGTTGAAATTTCAGTTTTTGAGGATCGTAGCTTTACGTTTGTTCTCAAAACCCCACCTGCATCAGTACTGATTCAGAAGGCAGCGGGAATACCAAAAGGATCGAGTCAACCCAACAAAGACAAAGTCGGGTCAATTACTCGTGCGCAACTCCAAGAAATCGCTCAGACGAAAATGCCTGACCTCAATGCGAATGATATTGAGGCAGCGATGAAGATTGTGGAAGGCACTGCCCGAAACATGGGTGTAGCGATCGCAGATTAATTATTTGTTACTTGTTGTTTGTTGTTCGTCAAGCATGACCAATAACCAATAACCAACAACTAACAACCAGAACCCAGTTCAGTAAACATAATTAGGGGGAGAAGCTGCCGCTTCGTTAGAATACCCCAGGAGCTACAAATGGTAAAAAAGAAATCGCGCCGACTACAGGAACTAGAAAAGAAGGTCGAAGATCGACCCTACGAACCCTTAGAGGGACTCAAGCTCTTAAAAGAAACAGCTACAGCAAAATTCCCCGAATCGGCTGAAGCACACATTCGCTTGGGAATTGACCCGAAGTATACTGACCAGCAGCTGCGGACAACAGTAGCGCTCCCCAAGGGAACGGGTCAGACTGTGCGGGTAGCCGTGATTGCCAGGGGCGAAAAAGTCACCGAAGCCACTAATGCGGGTGCTGAGGTGGTCGGTTCCGAGGAGTTGATTGACGAAATCCAAAAAGGCATGATGGAGTTTGACCTCCTGATTGCGACACCAGACATGATGCCGCAGGTAGCAAAATTGGGGCGTCTTTTGGGACCACGGGGTCTGATGCCTTCACCCAAAGGTGGAACCGTAACCTTCGACCTGACGCAAGCGATCGCAGAATTCAAAGCTGGTAAACTAGAATTTCGTGCAGACCGCACCGGCATCGTTCATGTTTTGTTTGGCAAGGCATCATTTGCTCCCGACGACCTGTTAGTAAACCTCAAAACCCTGCAAGAAACGATTGATCGCAACCGTCCTTCAGGAGCCAAGGGTCGCTATTGGCGTAGTATGTATGTATCTGCGACAATGGGTCCATCGATTGAAATCGATATCAATACCCTGCGCGACATCAAAACCGGTGATGCTGCCTAGTTTGAAATTTGAGATTTAGACCCATTCAAAATCCAAAACCGACAAACTAAATAGGCTTGTGCCAAAGACAGCAGGAGCGAATTGCTTAATAGCCTGCCGAGGTCAATGCCCCGAGTATCTGCTGTGCCACCAGCATTAACGTGAGTGGCATCTCACTCAAGATACGAAGCGCAACCCCGGCACGGCGTCCGGGGTTTTGTTGTTGGTTCTTGGTTGTTAGTTATTGGCAAACAACGAACAACAAACACCAAACAACAAACAACAAATCAACAAAGGAGGTGAAATAAGAATGGGTAGAACACTTGAAAACAAACAAGAACTTTTGGCTGATCTCAAGCAAACCTTGAGTGAATCTCAGCTAGCTGTTGTCATCGACTACCAAGGGCTGACTGTTGCTGAAATCACAGACTTACGGAATCGTCTGCGTCCGACGGGTACCGTTTGTAAGGTGACCAAGAACACGCTAATGCGGCGTGCCGTTGATGGAGATGATAAGTGGCAACCGATGACGGAATTCCTCGCCGGTTCTTCTGCCATCATGCTGGTGAAAGACGATATCGGCGGTGCGATTAAGGCTTACCAGGACTTCCAGAAAGCCACCAAGAAGACAGAACTTAAGGGCGGCGTGATGGAAGGTCGTGCCTTAAGTGAAGCTGATGTCAAGGCGATTGGTGATTTGCCCTCGAAGGAACAACTCATTGCCCAAATCGCTGGTGCGATTAATGCCCTGGCAACCAAAATTGCTGTCGGCATTAATGAAGTTCCTGCTTCACTGGGTCGAAGCATCAAAGCGATCGCCGACAAGGAAGAAGGCGGTAGCCAGAGCGACACGGCTGCTTAAGCTAACTGTCGCGAGCGAGTAGAAGTCGCGTATCCACAAACCAAGTCTACATTCCCCTATCCCCTCTCTCCCTGGGTAAGTAAAGATGCCACAGGTGGAGAAGAAAGGGAAAACTGACAAAAAGATTAATCTCAAAGGAGTTTATCGATGTCTGCTACAACTGACGAAATTCTCGAAAAACTGAAATCACTGACCTTGCTGGAAGCAGCTGATCTGGTCAAACAAATTGAAGAAGCCTTTGGCGTGAGTGCTGCTGCTCCAGCTGGTGGCATGATGATGATGGCTCCCGGTGCTGGTGCAGCAGGCCCTGCTGAAGAAGCTGAAGAGCAAACTGAATTTGATGTCATTCTGGAAGATGTTCCAGCGGATAAGAAGATTGCGATTCTGAAGGTAGTTCGGACGCTTACCGGTTTGGGTCTCAAGGAAGCCAAAGATCTGGTGGAAGCCGCACCAAAAGCAGTTAAAGAAGCGGTTGCTAAAGACGCCGCTGAAGATGCCAAGAAGCAGCTGGAAGAGGCTGGCGCAAAGATAACTATCAAGTAAAACATTACTGTTTTCTTGTGGGGTGGGCTACAAGCCCACCCTTTTTTGTTTGGCGTAGGGAGCTGGATTCATCTCACCGCTAAACCTTGCCCGGAGCTTTAGTGAGGAGGTACTGGGCTGCGCCTAGAGCCTAGATAAATTCTCCCTTGGCTATAGCGGGAGCCTTCTACCGACATTAAGATAAAAAAAACCCTCTCGAATACTTCAAGAGGGTGTCTTCACCTTTTTGGAGTAACAAATTTCTTGCTACTTGTCTAAAGTCTAGACCGGTATTGTTAGTCTCAAGTTCCTTTAACAGAGAATTGGTCAACTACCTTACCCACAAGAGAATGAGGGAATGAGGCTTGCTATTCCCCTTTCCTTGCGGAAGAAGTGGGGTTTCGGGGTGAGAAAAATTTTCATGAAGCTCTATCTTGGCATCGATTTTGGCACTTCGGGCGCACGGGCTGTTGTGATTAACACGACTGGTGATATCCAAGCCGAGGCGCAATATCCCTTTAAAGCATCAGTAGTAGGTACAGGTACATCAGCTAGCTGGCAGACAGCGTTATTTGCCTTAATTGAGCAAATTCCACAGGAACTACGCTGGGAAATCAAAGCAATCGCAATTAATGGCACTTCTTCCACCGTTTTGCTATGCGATGCAACTGGACAGCCCCTTGATGAACCCTTGATGTACAACGATAGTCGAGGGGTAGCAGTAATGGCAAAATTAAATGCGATCGCTCCCCCAAATCACACCATATTAAGTGCCACCTCCAGCCTTGCAAAACTCCTGTGGTGGCAAGAGCATCGAGCATCGAGCCATGAGTGTCAAAATTGTTATTTCCTGCATCAGGCGGATTGGTTAGCCTTCTTATTGCACGGTCAGCTAGGTATTAGTGACTATCACAATGCTTTGAAACTGGGTTATGACCCTGAAAAGCTGTGCTATCCCCCTTGGCTGGAACAGCTGACGGTGACACCGAAGCTCCCGCAAGTCCTTGCTCCTGGGACGCCAGTGGGTGAGGTAATACCAGCAATTGCCCATCGCTTAGGGTTGCGGCGAGATTGCCTGGTGTGTACCGGCACGACTGATAGCATTGCCGCCTTTCTCGCCAGTGGAGCGCAACTACCTGGTGAAGCAGTAACGTCCCTCGGTTCCACCCTAGTGCTAAAGCTATTGAGCCGCACTAGGGTGGATGACGCCCGATACGGAATTTATAGCCATCGGTTGGGCCATTTATGGCTAACAGGTGGAGCGTCTAATACAGGTGGGGCAGTGCTGCGGCACTTCTTTAGCGATACCGAATTAGAAAGCATGAGCAGCCAAATCGAGGCGGGGAAAGAGAGTCCTTTGGATTATTATCCATTGCTTAAAGTAGGCGATCGCTTTCCTATCAATGACCCTTATCTTCCCCCCAGGCTGGAGCCACGCCCAGATAACCCGGTGGAATTTCTTCACGGATTGCTCGAAAGCATAGCACGAATTGAAGCACGAGGATATCACTTGTTGCAACAGTTAGGCTCAACCCAGCTTACTCGCGTTTACACTGCTGGGGGAGGTGCGAAGAATTCTGCCTGGAGAACAATTCGAGAGCGTCATCTTGGGGTAACCATAGTGCCACCCACTCACACCGCAGCTGCTTATGGTAC
>DATNQP010000356.1:0-16201 GCA_036703965.1 Leptolyngbyaceae cyanobacterium | reverse complement strand
CCTTCTTGGTCAATGCAATAGTTTCAAAAGTTGCTTGATTTTGGCTCCCTGCCGTTGCTTGAATTGCTCTGGGAAATTTAACTCAATCACGGCTTTCCGACTGTTGGAGTCACTGTTTTCTTGGACGAACAACGGGTCTACTGCTACGATTTGAGCCAAGAACCGCCTAGCGGAGGTACCCGTTACTTCCTGACTAAATAGCACACCAACGAGTGGTTTTTCTTGCTGCATCTTCTCCAAATCCTGTTCTTGAAGCATCTTGGAAGGTGATGTCGTCCTGCCATCTAATTCCAGTCGTAAACTGCTAGCCCCGATTTCAGTAGCCTCTCCAAGATAAAAGTAACCTTCCCAGTAGATTTGGGCTGACGCTCGAACGCGTTTGCGCACCCTACCACTGCCACTAGCCGGTTTGAACTCCTGGAAGGAGCGGGTAAGGCTGGTGGCAAGGAATTTGAAGGAGGCTAAGGGAGCATCTACATATTGGCGCGTTTGCGAATACCACTCTTTGACATCGGAGTAGATAACCAAAGCGATAGAATCCAGCTGCGCCCGCGTGGGGTTGACAAACTCTATCGCTAAATGAGTTTGAGTATCGTTGACAGGCGTCCCCCGGATAATCCGTCCATCAAGAAACGCCCGTGCCCCATAATCACCGACTATCTCGACTTCCACTTCATCCGGTAAGTTAGGCCAGCTCTCTAAGGCAATCAAAGCGCCAGTTTCTGAAACATTGATGGTTTCGCCAGTCCAGGTCTTGTCGGCGCTGTAAATCTTGGCGGTAAGGTGTCGCGGTAAGCGGTGCGCGCCACGTAGTTGCGGTTGCTCGAAGGCGACAAGCAGGGCAGCCGAGAGCAGGATTAGGTTAAAGACGCACCACATGCCGTTGACCAGTACCGCCTCACTATCTTCTGGGCGTAGCAACAGCCAAAAGGGGACGGAAAGTAACGAGATTACGACTAATCCAGCCACCCCCAACAGACCCCGCACGGATTCCCAATCAAAGCTACGTTTGGTCACCGATAGCCCCTTGTCGGTAACATTAAATGAACCTAGCTTGGGATTGATCAGCGCCATGAAAGTGACATACCCCGCTTGGAACGCCATCACAAATTCAAAAATCTCGTTCCAGAAGGAAAACCGGACGTGTTTGTAGGTAATGTAGTTGGCATTCAGGGCGAGGAGAATATGAGGGAGGGCGTAAGCTAAAGTCTCTGAACCCAAACCCTGGATGGGGTTGATGCCAAACAATAAAAACAGAGTGGGCGCGATCGCGTACATCAACCGGGGATAGCCATAGAAGAAGTGCGATGTGGCACTGAAATAACAAAGGCGCTGGGCTATCGTCAAATTCAGTTTCGGGTTGATTAACGGGTTTTCGATGCGTAGAATCTGAGCCATTCCCCTTGCCCAACGCACCTGCTGACCGACATAGGAGGAAAATTTCTCTGGCGCTAAGCCAGCTACCATAATCTTGTCGTAGTAGATTGACTTGTAACCTAAAGAATGCAGTCGAAACGCTGTGTGACAATCTTCCGTAACAGTTTCTGTGGCAATTCCTCCAACTTGGAGAGCATACTCTTTACGAATCACCGCAGCGGAGCCGCAGAAAAAGGCGGCATTCCAGAAGTCGTTGCCTTTTTGTAGCACCTTATAAAAGAGTTCATTACCCACCGGAATTCTGCCACCCGTGAACAAATTACGCTCGAAGGGGTCAGGATTATAGAACCAGTGGGGAGTTTGCACAAACGCTACTTTTGGGTCGAAGAAAAAGCCTACTGTGTGCTGGAGAAATTGTCTTGAGGGGATGTGGTCGCAGTCGAGAATCAGCACCAGCTCGCCGCTAGTGCGGCGAAACGCCGTGTTAATATTTCCCGCCTTTGCGTGTTCGTTATTGTCCCGAACCAGCATTGTCGCACCAAGTTCTTCACACATTTGGCGCAACTCTTCCCGACGGGCTTTGTATTTTTCGGCTCTCCCATCATCCAAGACATAAACTCGTTTTTTGTCTGCTGGATAGTCGATCGCGATCGCTCCGAGTACCGTTTTGCGGACAATCTCGACATCTTCGTTGTAGGTCGGGATGTAGATATCGACTTTAAACCATCGGTCTTGCGAAAAGTTTGAAAGATCGACGGGTTTGCGGTCTTGGATTTTGAGGGTTTGAAAGTAAGCAAGCAGAAGCGTCAGAATTGCATAGAGTTCCGCCCCGTACAACAGCACGCAAAATAGCCCGTTGATCCAGTTATTAAAATTCAGGGTGTAGCTTGTTCGGTAGTACAGGTAGCGCAGCGTCGTCACAATACTCAGCCACACTAGAAACAAGTGGAGATACTCGCTTGTTTTCTCGTTGGACTGATGATACTCTACTCGCACGACGACCTGACCGACCACCATTAGCAAGACAGCTACAACGCCCTGCTGCCAGACCTTGAGCGGCGTAGTGATCAAAGGGACAGAGAACAACAGCAGCAGCAAAACAATCCACTTCAACTGTGGCAACCCAACTCGTTCTAGCGCCCGGTCAAAAAACCGAGGCAGAAGCTCGACGAGCCACACCGTTATCGAGGGACGCTGACGACGCCGCATTAACCGGGATCTGAACGAGGAAAAAGACATTTCAACTAGGGGGATTAAGGTTGAAGGTTAGACGCTTGGAAGGTTTAAGGTTGAAGGTTAGACACTTGGAAGGTTTAAGGGAAGGCAAAGCAACTTTGAACCTTCAACTTGTTAACCTGCAACCTTTCTCTCCTCCCAAAGCTAAGCACCTGTTTTACTGTTCTTATCAGTAAGGCGCTTCAGATACAGCTGAGCAATGCCATAAAGCAGGAGTGCGATCGCCACAAGACCCACAGGTAGGAAGAACCAGTTGTCCTGAAGAAAGCGAGATGCCTTACTCAGCAAATTAATGTTTTCTACGCGCTTCGTAGAGGGAGCGCGTTGCAAAAATTCAAGCTTGTAGGCATCGGGGTCATAACTAGATATGTCTTGCTGGTTGCTGCTAACTAGTACCGTATCGTCCCGGAGCTGGAAAAACCAGGGGTCTTTACTGATGATCTCCCGTACCCGTTCTAAACCATCCTCTGTTTGAGCACTGAGGGCTAAAAGTACGCGACTACTGTTATCAGGAGACAGGATTTCCTTAATCATGCCTTCTGTATCCGGTAGGGTTTGGATAGTAGCTTGATTTGACTGACGTAAAAAGGCATCACTCAAGCGAAAGCCACCTGACTCAAACACTTCTGGAAAAGGAAATTTTTCCCGACTACCAATTCCTACAAGATGGTGAGTCTTGCGGATATCAGCGGGCAATACATCAGTTGTATAAACAGCTAACTTGACTGCATCCGACTGACTCAGTCGTCCTAAGCGTTCGCTGAATGCGAGTAGTGTGAGCAAATCCGTAGTAGAGGGGGATTCCGGTACAACAACCGCCGTACTCGATAGGTCTTGAGGAGCGGCAAAGGGGAAACCTGCCTGTAGCAGTTCCAGATTGGGCAGTTGTACGGAATTTTCTCGGTTGAGCTTGAAGCTGGTATCAGCATGCAGCGTACCCGTCAGTTGTTGGTCAGTTACCTTACCACACTCCCCTGGTTCCCTAGGGTTAAGTCGGAACGCCACTTGGATTTTGGAGCTGGATTTGATCAGGTTGGCGGGTAGATCCACCTTGAGGGTTTGTCGAGTCGCTCCCTCCTCTGAAGCTAACCGTGCTCCACCGATGAAAACTCCATCCAGTAACACTTCTACAGCAGATGTTCTGGGATTGACTTGTGGACCGTAGCTGTAACGCAGGGTCATGGAACTCCCGCGTGTAAACCGGTCATCTGGTAAGGCTCGAAAATCAAACTCGATTGGCGGTGCCCCAGAACCTCGAACGGTGATATCTGCCAAAGGCTTACCGTTATTTTGTTTTTTGATTTCGCTAAGTTTAAAGGAATCTTTCTCAGGCAAATAACGGGGCCACTGCCGGGGCGACGGCGTTGGCACGTCGGTGAGTTTGTCTACTAAAATTGCCTGACCAGTGGCAAGTTTACGCGTGTCTGGCTGCGCCAAAAACTGTGCGGCCTTGGCAACACCTTCTGGTGCATTTCCTGTAGCCACTAATACAGGAACACTACCTTCTCTCGTCGTGGTCAGCATCAGCACCCCGACGTCATCAGGTAAAGCAACCTTATTCCCATCCAGAATCTGGTTGGCGGTGATGGTGAAAGGTAGGTCTAAAGACTTCAAAGCGGGTTGATCAGCTGGAGTACCAATGACCACCAATCGCTCATTTGACTCCACTTCGTCAATATCTTCGACCAGGCGAGTATCAATGGGACGGAAATCAGCCAGTCTGCCTAGGGCTGCCTGGAACCGAGGCGCTGCCGTCAACCAAGCCTCATTTAGCTTCGGTAGCAGGTAAACAATGCGATTAGTATCCAGACTCAGTTCATCAAAGAACGGATAAGGATAGCGGCTAAAGCTCAGGGGAATCGGTTGGGGCTGGAATTCAAACGATAATTTTGAATCGGGTAGAACCTCCGTCCAAAGAGTGGCATCAGATGGGTCGCTACAATCTTTTTCAGTGTTCTGCTGCTGTGCCACAAGGGTGATGTCATTGTAGTCCTGAACCAGCTTTGGTGGGATACTGAACACCACTTGACCCACCTGGGACTCCTTACGGTTGAGGGGTACGCTGCCCACAGTTGTACCATTAACGCGTGCTGTCAGGTTGGAACGACTGGCAACTAGTGCGGGTGAGTGCTGGAAGCGGATGAGGGCTTTGGCGGATTGGATCTTCCAGCCACGGGGACGTGTGAATGCAAGCCGTGCTTCGGAGTAGACGCCCCGCAACTGGAAGCGATTGCCTACTACAGGAGAGCGATTGAATTCCAAAGCATACTGACTCTTGGGAAGGTTCTCGGCAGCAGGGGTTGTGTCTGAAGGCTCTGCTGATCTTGGCTGTGAAGGTGCGGCTTCGCGATCGCTAACGTCAGGCTGGTTTTCTGGCTCTTGGACAGCTGGCTCTTGGACAGCTGGCTGTTGCACACGAGGGCGGCGACGAACCGGAGCTGGTGCTTCTGCGGCGGGTGGGGGTGCAGGTCGAGGAGCAGGGTTCTGTCGTTGCTGTTGTGGTGCTGGTGCAGGAGCGGCTCGCCGTTGGGGCGGCGGAGCGTTCTGGGACTTGGATGGGGAAGCCGGTATCGGCTTGTAAACTGGAGCCTTGGTTGGGGCGCTCGGTAAGACGTACTGGCGAATCAACTGGTCTTCCTGCTTTTTAAGATCACTATCGCTTTGGGCAACAACGAGGGTGACACTCATCCCCAGCACCAAGATCAATGCGCCACACAGCGGTAATAGCCACATGAGCGGGCGGAGGGTTGTAGGGTTAGGGCGACGTTGCCCGTGCTGGGTAGCAGCAGTCGTGGATTGGGAGCGGCGAAACAAGCGTTTCATAGTGCGATAGAAGAATTGCAGGTTCAATGGTTGGAATGTTCAATGGTTGGAATGTTGAAGGTTGAAGGGTTCAAGGTTTGAAAGTTAAGGGTTCTAACCTTCAACCGTCTCGCCCTGTAACCTACAACTTATTTTTCCTTGGGTTGTAGGAGTTGGGGCTTAATGGCTGTGGGAGGCAGCAGCCCTAACCATGCCAGGTTCTGGGTGTAGTAGGCAGATTCATCATCCCAAATCCCTTGTTTATATCGAGGTAAGAGTTTTTTCTCCAGAAGCGACTTAGCCGCCTCAGGGTCAATTAACTGGAGGGCGGGATAAAGCATGGCGTATTGGGAAGTAGCCTCGTAATTGACTGTCGATTGCCCCTGAAGGTTTATCCGGGCTGGAAGGCGCTGTTGAAGGCGCAATTGCGTCTGGAGATGCTTGGTCGCTGTACTCAGATAGCGCTGCGCTTCGGGGGATTGGAACCAGGCGGCATCCCAAGCGACTCGCCACCAAACGCGGTAGGCATCAAAGCTATACACACTTTGGAGTTGGCGGTCGGACGGGACGGGTCCGAATTTACCCGTTTTGGTGTCGAGTGCGATCCAGTCGCTCGGTAAGCCTACGGCGGAGACTTTGGAAGACTTTTCGAGGGCATCGTAGCTACTGTTTACCAGACTTAACCAGTCATGGTCGCGGTCAACCTGGGCAAAGAGGCGGAAAGCATAAGGCGCAAAATAGGAAGGGTTGAGGTATACGGTAGAGGGTGAGGGGACAAACGCTTCCACGGGACCAGGCAGGAGATAGCGTTTGCCTCCTGGCACGGCTAGGGTTGAAAATTTCCACAAATCCCGCAGCTTGGTACGCGCTAAATCCAGGTATTCAGGTTGATTCCAGCGGCGGGAGGCCAAAATTAGAGCAGTAATGGCATCAATATCGGCATCACTGGCAAAATTCTTGTCGATTGGACCCCACTTACCGGGTGTTTCCTGCCCCCACTTCCAAGCCCAAAGTTGGTCGCTGGGACTGCCTTGAGCATTAAAGCGCTTGAGGTTTTTTTCTGCCCAGTCTAGGGTGATGCCAAAGGTAGTAGGGTCATTGATGAGTACCGCCCTGAGCATGGCGTAGGCTTGTCCTTCAGACGTTGAGCGATCGCTAGCTTCGTAGTCAATCACTCGCCCGTCTTCTTGAATGAATTGCTGTCGGTAGATGACCCAGCTTTGTTCGAGTAGCTCTCGATTTTCTGTCGCCTCCGGTAGGGATGGGGAGTTATCGACTGGGAGCGGCAGCGTGGCGCTCGGTGATGGGGAGGCTGGTGTTTCGGGTTGTCTAGTCAAGGAAGGTGAAGGTGTTTCTGGCTCCTCCTTAGAGGAGATGGAAATACAGCCAGCCAGACTGAATAACATTGCCATAGCAGCAATGACTCTCAGCAACCCTTGAGACGTTGTGGCAAAATCTGTTAATCTTAACACCCGCAATAAAACCAGCATCTTTTTTCTTACTCTGGGCTTGTAAGTTAAAAACGTTCCCAGGGGGGCTGGAATCCCCGCCGTTGCAGAAAACCCTCTTGGATTTGCTGCATCTGACGAGACAAGTCGTTGTTCGGAGCACCCCTTTGAATTTGTTCTAGCTGCAACTGCTCAAGCGCTGCAAGAGCTTCTAGCTGATTGTCTTGAGCTGAACTTAGGCTAATGAGAGTCTGGCGTGTTGGTAAGTCATCTGGCTTGAGGGCGAGCGCCTGAGAATATAGCTCGGTAGCGGAGTCAAAACGTCGTTGTTGAAACCGAATACCACCTAAAGCAGACAGCGCCTCCATGTTAAAGGGCTGAACCGACACAACCGTCTCGTAGGCTTTGCTTGCCAAGTCTAACTCCCCTATCCCTTGAGCTAATTGTCCTTGCAAAACGTAGTTACCCAGGTTATTTGGATCGCGAGCAACCAACTGAGCCACCCGTGCCCGCGCCTGAGCTGGACTCCGCTTAGCTATGACCTGAAGCAATCGGAGTTGTACAGGTATATTGTTCGGGTCAATTTGAACCAGCGTATTGTATAGAGGTTCGCGCCGCGCCTCTGGGGGCAGTGTACCTACTAAGGTAAATAGTTCCGGTGGTAGATTTGTCGTAGGTTGAGTTTGTAGCCAATAGTTGAGAACTGCCTCGGCTTGTGACTCATCTATGACCTTAGCTTGATACGCAAGGCTGGTTCGTGCCAATTGCCGCGTCACATCCTGAGGATTACGAGCCACCAGTTGGTCATAAATTGCCAGAGCCTCGACTGAGCGATTTTGAGCAAGGCGAATGCCTGAAAGCCCCTGGAGCGCAGCATTGAGAACATCACTATCGGCTCGGTTGCTAGCAATCAAACCTTGATAGCGCTGGGCGCTGGCTTCCAAGTTTCCCTCGCGACGCTCAATTTCTGCGGCTAGCAACTGGGGTGCTAAATCTTTCGCACCCTCGCTCGTTGCCGAATAAGCGGCTAAAGCGCTTCTTGCCGCGACGAGATTATTCCCCTCGATCAGCAGTTGAGCAAGTCTGAAATTCAAAAAGGGTACATTGACGCCAGCAGCGACCAAACTTTGATAAACGGGCAGAAATTCCGGTCCAGGCGGGTCGATTCCTGCCAATGCCTCTGCTAGCTGCCGCTGCTCACTGGGGTCTGTGGGTAGCGGTTGAACGGCTGTAGCCAGACGCGCTCTGAGTTCGGGCTTAGAAATTAAACCGAGCTGACTTTCTAGTGCCAACTGCTTCACGAAGAGAGTGCGGTCATTGGGTTGGCTTGCCGCTAGTTGTCGATACAACTGTAGTGCTGTTTGCCGTTCGGTCGGCAACCCACTGAAGATATCAGCCACTTCGCGTAATAGCCTTGGATCAGGGTTGGGGATTTGAGTAAGTGCCTGACGGTAGAGATTGGCAACTTGAGCAGACAAGGCGGGGTCGTTGGAGGAAGTGCGAATTTCATTAAGCGATCGCGCTAGTGGTAAGATTGCATCTGGTCTGCCTTGCAAGGGTGATAAAATGCCGATAGCTTCATTGATCTGTTGATTGGCAAGATACGCCCGCGAAAGTGCCGCACGAGCCTGGATACCCAGGTCGTCCAGTTTGTTTGAGGCTCGAAGCACGGCTTCTAGTACTTGTACAGCCTGACCGGGACTGCCGGTTTCCCGTAAAGCGCGGGCATAGGCGATCGCGGAATACCCAGTAATCGGTTTCCCAGTAGCGGTTTGGTAGCGGTTAAATAAATCAAGTCCCTGTTGAGGATTGCCACTATTGGTATAAGTTTCGGCAGCCCCAAGCAGCACGTCCGGCGTGGGGTTACTTTGCAGCACAATTTGATAGTCTGCTACTGCCTCGGCAAACCGTTGCTGGTAGTTGTATAGCAATCCCCGTAGACCACGGGCTTCTGTATCGTTGGGATTCAAGTTCAGCAAGGTGGTGAGCGCCTCAATTCCTCGTACTTGCCACTCTGGACGATAAGTACCCAGTAGACCAACAGCCTTTAATGCCAGTTGGTTGTTTGGAGCTTGAGCTAGTACATTTTGATAGGCTTGCCACGCTTCGGTAATCAGCCCTTGTCGTCTATAGGCAATAGCTAGACCTAGTTTAGCTTCTAAGGACTGGGGATAACGCTGCACGGCTTGCTCAAATGCCGCGATCGCATCCTTGACTCGCCCCTCCCTTAGAAGCATAAAAGCTTGTTGTAAAACCGCTGGTGCGGATTGAGCCATTGCGGCGGGAATGTTGGTCATCACCGGCACGCTCACCAGTATCCCAGCAATTCCTAACCACATCATTGCCAATACCCCACCACGAGCGAGACGACGCGGGGATATTGAGACTCCTGAGTTCCGAATTCTTGCCATCATGGAGCCAATCTCCCTCTAGGAGTGACATCAAATTCTGTTTTTACTCGAAAACCGCCATAGGTTTCGGAGAAGTCATTGCGTTGCTGAAACGTAAAACCGAGCCGAAGATTGGGTAAAAATCGAAAATCGTAGAATAGCTCCAACACGTCTGGTACCTCATCCCCACGTTCCCGGCGCAGTTTATCGTTCGATAAGGTTCGACCGTAGGCTAATCCCAACCGGTCATTCGGGCTAAACACATCCACGAAGCTGATTCCACCACTGTAGGTATCTCCTCCCAATCCCAATTCCCGGTTGTCGTACCGACCATAGCGACCAAATACCCCCATATTCAGCTGAGGTAAGAAGTATTCGCCATTGACACCGTAAGCCTCTTCACGATCCGAGGTTCGTAAACCAGTCCCGCCATCGGAGCGTGCTACCCCGAATATCTCCTGGAAGCCATCTCGTGAACCCGCATCGCGATCAGAGACAAACGTGCCACGAATAATCCCATTCCCGTAGCGCAGGCCAATTTCTCCAGCAAAGCCATCTAAGGTAAAGTCATTAACAGTCCGGGCTGACGAGAAGACAGCAGCTTTCGCCTCGATATTATCCGTTATGGTCCAGTTGACGAGAGCACCTGGGCGAGAAGAAACTCCAGTCGCACTTAAAGCAGGATTAGTTTGAAAAACTGGGTTAAAGAAATGCGTTGCCGCATCCTTAGCAAAGCTGTTGCGATCGAAGTAGGAGGTTAAATCTAACTGACCCACCACAAAGCGAAAATTGGGCAAGTCCGCGAAAGGAGCGGTCGCAACATACAGCTCATTGATATTCAACCCCTGTCCAGGGGAATCACTAAAGCTGTTTGCCTCGCTTGTCAAATCAAGGGTGCCACCAAACAGCGTTCGGGAATTCAGAGGATAGAGTCCACTCAGGCGTACCCTTGCTGAGGAGTCATCGCCTTGAAGGATGTAGGTTCCCTGCAACTGTAAAGAAGGAGCCGTTACAGCTGTCCTACGAGTTAAGGAGGTGGGTTGAGTAGGGGGGGCTGCTCCTAAGCCTGTCGTGGGAGGGGGGGCTGGCGGAGTGAGGTTTGGGTTGGGCGCGTAGGGCTGGCTCGGTGGGGCGAGGTTTGGGTTGGGAGCGTAAGGCTGGACTGGTGGGGTTTGTGGGAAGTAAGGGGACTGCCCCACCCCTGGGTTGTAGTTATTAGGAAGCACCGGGTTGGGTGCTGGTGGTAGCGGCACAGGGGCCGTATTTTGGGGATAGTAAGGGGACTGTCCTAGTGTTGGGTTGTAGTTATTAGGAGGCACCAGGTTGGGTGGTGGTGATACCGGCACAGGGGGTGTATTTTGGGGGTAGTAAGGATACTGACCTCCTGTTGGGTTGTAGCTATTAAAACCCCCCTGAGGAGGAGTTAATGGAGCTGGCATAGGGGGCGCATTTTGTGGGTAGTAAGCCGACTGCCCTCCTGTTAGGTTGTAGCTATTAAAACCAGCTTGTGGGTAGTAAGGAGACTGACCTCCTGTTGGGTTGTAGCTATTAAAACCAGCTTGTGGGTAGTAAGCCGACTGCCCTCCTGTTGGGTTGTAGCTATTGAAACCCACCGGAGCAGGGGTTAGTGGAGCTGGCAGAGGTGGCACATTTTGTGGGTAGTAAGCCGACTGCCCTCCTGTTGGATTGTAGCTATTGAAACCCACCGGAGCAGGAGTTAGTGGAGCTGGGAGAGGGGGCGCATTTTGTGGGTAGTAAGCCGACTGTCCTCCTGTTGGGTTGTAACTATTAAAACCAGGTTGTGGATAGTAAGGAGACTGTCCCCCGCTTGGGTTGTAGCTATTGAAACCTCCCGGAGGAGATGCCGTCACTGGTACCAGAGCCGGGGTTTGAGGATAGTAAGGGGATGGTCCCCCTGTTGGGTTGTAGCTATTAAAACCTCCTGGAGGAGATGCCGTCACTGGCATCAGGATTACAGTTTGCGGATAGTAAGGAGACTGCCCCCCTGCTGCGTTGTAGCCAATAAAACCTCCCTGAGGGGATGCCATCACTGGCATCAGGATTATGGTTTGTGGGTAGTAAGGGATCTGCCCTCCTGTTGGGTTGTAGCTATTGAAACCCACGGGAAGCAGCGTCTGCTGCACAGGATTCGGGGCTTGTGGAAGGTAAGGAAGCTGTCCCAATGTTGGGTTGTAGTTGTTATAACCTACCGGCAATACCGTCTGTTGCAACGGGCTTGGGGGTTGTGGTAAAGAAGGAAGCTGTCCTAAAGTTGGGTTGGAGCTATTTGAACCTAGCGGAATTGGAGCGGCTGGAACCGGCAGAGGTGTTGAAGTTTGGGGTGGGTAAGGAAGCTGTGCCAACTTTGTATTGGAGCTATTAGGCGGCAACACTGGCGTTATAGAGGAGGACACTGTGTCGCTACAGCTTGTACTGCTAGAACAGCTCGTTTGGCTAGCTGGTGTTAATTGCCCCAAAGCCCGATCAGAATTACCTCCGATTGCTACCAGAACTGGTGGAGCCGCTAGCTTTCCAGGGTTTGAGATTACCCTACCTGTGCTGCTACCGACGGAGGGTATAGTACTCGCTGGTGTAAACGATCGCGTTTCGGCTATTGGGGTAGGATTGGTCTGGACAACAACGGGTGGTAGCGGCATTTGAAGCTCAAAAGAGGTTTCTCCCACTCCTGAGCGCGGCTGAACGGCTGCGTCCTCTTGGACTAAATCAGCGGCTGGTTGTCTGAGAGCCTGCACTTGGGAAGCAGGATTTGCCACGGGTTCAACTGCAATTGCCAAGCTTGGAGAATCCTGACTAGTAGAGGTGTTCCCATGGAAGGGTTCTACTGTAGAAATCGGTTGAGTAACTGCGTCTGCTCCTGGGACAGGTTGATCGTTGGCGTCGGTTGATCCAGCCGCTTGACTCTGCTCCAAAAGCATCGCCTGTTGTTTGAGGAGATTTGCCTGAGCCGGTTTAATGCTACTCATTCCCAGCGCCCAGAAAATGGCAATTGAGCCAGCGCCAAGCAGGTTAATCCCTAGTATTTGCTTCCGTGAAGCCAATCGGGTACAGTTAGGGGCCATTAAGTTTATTGCCCAAGTGGTTTGACTGATAGATCTTTGTCCTGCACCCTGTCGCCACTTTAGCAAAGGGATTAGTGTTTGGCGACTCATAGTACCTCCATTTAATTACTGTTGAACTACCGTCCTTGGTCACCAATAAAAGCAGGTGTGGGCGCTCATCAGTTGGGGCTGATTTAACAACACCTGATATAGGTGGAACAGCAATTTCTCTCATCCATCCGGGCTGTTGAAGGCTCAATTGCCTAGTATCTAGAAGCCATTCTGGCGAGGGGACTTATAAAAATCAATGCATCCTGATAGAGAAATTAAACCACTTTGGCAAGTAGTAAAATCCTACAAGTACACAGTAGTTAATTTCAAATGCTGTAATTTAGTTAAAAGTTCAAGATTTTTGCCCAAAATGGTGGTCTTGAAGAATCGACCACCAAGAACCTGATGCTCTGCGGAGTTAATCTGCCTCCGGTTTGACAAACAGGTTTAGACGCTCAAAAACTGTCATTGGGGTTCTCAAACCCTTGCGCAGGGGTGGAACGGTCATAAGCATGTTCCGAGTTTTACCCACCAACGCCACTTTCATGGTCTTGGCTGCTAAGCATTACGTCGGAAACGCTACTGCTTTGCTCCAGATAGCAGTGGATTTGAGACCAATGGGAGAGAGTCTCTGGGATGCCGTAACGGCTAACTTAGCTTAACTTCTTTATCGGCTAGTGCCAACTTTGTAAATCCTAGTAAATTCACATCAAATCAATCTTATATAGGTTTATATCTTCAAATAAAGATTAATTCTCACCAATTATGAAGATTTGAGAGTTGATCTGCTCAAATTCAGGTTTTCTCCTAAAAATTCCTGCTTAAATTTCCCTGCTGGAAGACAAAGTTGTCAAACGGGGACAGTGGTTAATGCGAGAAGCTCTTTTCGGCATGCTTCGCGATCGCATTTCCAATTCTTTATGTGACTGCACTCAATGCAAAATTTGTAGGGGCGCACGGTCGTGCGCCCCTACAAATGTTGATCCACTATTAAAGGGAATATGGTACTAGAAGGTTGAAAGTTCTCAAGACCACAGTTCAACCCGTTAACCTGCAACCTTCAACTTACCAACGTACTCCTCTTTACCGACCAATTCCCAGAAAGCGGAAACCGGCACTTTCTAGAACGTCCCGATCTAAAAAGTTTCGACCATCAATCATTACAGGACTATTCATGAGCTTCGCCATCTTGACATAGTCCAGCTTCCGGAATTGCTCCCAGTCTGTGACCACTACCAAAGCATCACAGCCATCTGCCAGCCGCTCTGGATCAGTTTCCACAATGACACCGGATAAGCCATGACGCATACCCGTTTGGGAAATAATCGGGTCGTAGGCTTTGACTTTCGCTCCCAGGCGGTTCAGCTGCTCGATCAGATTGAGCGCTGGAGCGTCGCGCAGATCGTCGGTATCTGGCTTAAACGTTAAGCCGAGTAGACCGACCGTTTTACCTTTGAGGATTTTTAGTTCTTGCTGAAGTTTTTCAACGGCAATCATGCGCTGGCGGTGGTTGACACTGACAGCTGCTTTGAGCAGGTGAGCTTCATAGCCATAATCATCAGCGGTATGAATCAACGCTGAGACATCTTTGGGGAAGCAGGAACCGCCCCAGCCAATCCCAGCTTGCAAGAATTTGTTGCCAATCCGGGAGTCTAAACCAATCCCTTTGGCGACTTGGGTAACATCGGCACCAACGCGATCGCAAATGTTGGCTACTTCATTAATGAAGCTAATTTTAGTTGCCAAAAAGGCATTTGCCGCGTATTTAACCATCTCAGCCGAGCTAACGTCTGTGACGACTACCGGTACTGGGGGCAGGGATTTGTCTTCTGCGACTTGGCGCTCGACGATTGGGGTATAGAGTTCCTTCATCATCGCGATCGCTCGTTTACTATTGCTTCCCAGTACAATGCGGTCTGGGTTAAATGTGTCGTAAACCGCTGAGCCTTCACGCAAAAACTCTGGATTACTAACGACTTCAAACTCCGTACCAATCTGTGCTGTTGCGTCTTCTCCAGAAATGCCACCGGCAGCTACCAGAGACATCTGACGCTCAGCAACCCCATCCAGCACAATCATCCTTACCCAGTCCCCGGAGCCAATCGGCACTGTGGACTTATTGACAATTACTTTATAGCCGCCGTTGAGATTGGCACCAATTCCACGGGCAACCGCTTCGACGTAGCGTGTATCGCTTTCACCATTCGCTAAGGCAGGTGTTCCCACAGCAATAAACAAAATTTCGCCATGAGCCACACCGGCAGCTAAATCTGACGTAAACTCTAGACGCCCATCGTGAATGGCTGCGTGCATAATTTCTGACAGTCCTGGCTCATAAATGGGCGACTGTCCAGATTTCATTAACTTGACTTTCTCTTCGTTGTTGTCCACGCAGATAACGTGATGCCCGATATGGGCTAGGCAAGCACCGGTAACCAAGCCAACATATCCGGTACCAATGACACAAACGCGCATGGGGCTGGTCCTCACTGATAGAATTACAGGTCAGGGAAGTCTCATTTCTGGGTATCCTGTTTTTGACACCCTAAGTAGATATTGATTTTTTAAATCGAGGCTACGGGATATCCCTCAGGAGAGGTGACACGACTACGAAAATCCTCTATTGTCAGTTTTAACCCTTCTTGTAGAGGTATGGTAGGTTCCCACCCGAGTAAAGTCTTTGCTTTTGTGATATTAGGTCGGCGACGTTGTGGGTCATCCTGAGGTAGAGGTTTAAATATAATCTCAGCATCGGGGTTCACCATCTTCTGAACAGCCTGAGCCAGTTGTAGGATTGTGTATTCGTCAGGATTTCCTAAATTAATGGGTCCAGTATGATCGCTGTTCATTAAGCGCATCAGTCCTTCCACCAAGTCAGAGACATAGCAGAAACTTCGGGTTTGTGAACCCTGTCCGTACACCGTCAAGGGTTGACCCTTCAGGGATTGCACGACAAAATTGCTGACCACTCGACCGTCATTTTCCAGCATTCGACTGCCATAGGTGTTAAAAATTCGAGCAACGCGAATTTCCACATCATTTTGTCTATGGTAGTCAAATGCCAGGGTTTCGGCGACTCGCTTTCCTTCGTCGTAACAGCTACGAGGACCAATGGGATTGACGTTTCCTCTATAATCTTCTGACTGAGGATGAACCTCAGGATCGCCATAAACTTCAGAGGTGGACGCTAATAAGAATCTCGCCTTGACCCGTTTGGCTAACCCCAGCATGTTCAGGGTTCCCATGACATTGGTTTTAATTGTCTTGACGGGATTGTACTGGTAGTGAACAGGCGAAGCCGGACAAGCGAGGTGGTAGACCTGGTCTGCTTCTAACCGAATAGGTTCAGTGATATCGTGGCGGATCAGCTCAAAATATGGGTGATCTAGCCATTTCAGGATGTTGCGCTTATGACCGGTATAGAAGTTATCTAAACAAATAACTTCATGCCCGTCTGTCATTAAGCGATCAATAAGATGGGAACCGATGAAGCCAGCACCACCCGTAACCAGGATTCTCATAGTTTTAAGTACTAGGGATACGAAGACAGCAGAGTCCTGCAAGTTATTTCAAGCTCTACGATGCCACAAGTTCAGGGGTTCAAACAGAGGGAAACTTAAAGACTGTGTAAAGATAACTGAACGATATTTTCCAGCAATCATTAAATCTTTTTGAGGACTAAACGTTTTTCATAGCCGTATAAGGGATAAAAGCTTTACCCCTTTGTGCAAACATTATAGCGTTCAGGAACTAAAATCTCACTGCGGATCGAGACGCAACACAGCCATAAAAGCTTCTTGCGGGACATCAACGGTGCCAACCGCTTTCATCCGCTTTT
>DATNQP010000355.1:0-35289 GCA_036703965.1 Leptolyngbyaceae cyanobacterium | reverse complement strand
TCAGACCCCACCTGAATAAAAGAAATAGCTAGTTCTTCATCCCGCTCCATCTGCCTAGAAGCCTCAACAATCACGCTGGTTACACCCATTCGATTATTTGGCACCCCATCCGTGATTACTATAATTGTCTCTCCATTCGCCTTCATCTGACCAGCAGCCTTGCGTTGAAAGTAGTTGTTGATGGCATCTTGCAGAACGCTGCCTAGATTTGAGCTGCCATGCGGTTCATTTTCAGGAAAATGAAAAATTTGCTCAACTTTGCTGGAAGTTACATTTCTGTACCGTTTAAAGCGGTCTGAAAACAGATAGACCGTGAGACCGTCCAGGTCAAATTACTCGCATTGCCTTGCTAAAGCTAAAGTACATTCCTGAAGGACAGCCCATCGACTCTCACCCTCTGGTTGATCTAGCGTAGACATACTGCCACTTCGGTCAATAATTACTGTGTAGTCACGGTTCTCCAGCATAGAGAGCCTCCTTGGATAAACTGGGAATCCTAACTTTGTGTCTATAAGGCTAATCAGTAATGGCATTGAGCAACACTTCAGTCAGTGTCATGTCTTCCATGTCATCAATAGTGACTGTGTCTACAATGTCAAACTTTGCACCAGCACCTTGCAATTCATCATCTAAGACTTTAAGAAACTTGGTAGCCTGGGCATCTGTACCGACTTGAACAAAGGAAATCGCTAACTCTTCATCCCTATCCATCCGGCGCGATGCTTCAATAATGACCTTCATCACAGATTTTCGGTCATCCGGTTCCCCATCCGTAACGACCAGTATGGTTTCTCCATTCGCCTTCGTCTGCCCAGATGCCTTACGTTTAAAGTAGTTCTCAGTGGCATCTTGAAGGACTCTTGCTAAATCAGTGGTACCAGATGGTTCATTTTCGTGAAAGATTTGGAGAACTTTACTAGCGGTCACATTGTCGTAGCGTTTGAAGCGACCGGAAAACAAGTAAACAGTGATGCCGTCTGGGTCAAATTCTTCGCATTTATTGGCTAAGGCGAGGGCACACTCTTGCATGACGTGCCAGCGGCTTTTACCACCCAACTGGTCTTTCATCGACATACTACCGCTTTTATCGATGATTAATGTATAGTCACGCTGTTCTAGCATGCAAATCTCCCCCAAACTGCTCAGTATGTTTTAAGGGTATCAAAACCCAGAATCTGAGCTATGGAATTTGGGTCTAAAAAAGGCGGCAATACAGACGTTGGGACTGATTGCCGCAAGATTATGAAAGCCGGTTGCTCGGTTGTATTAGTTAAGGAGTCCCAGCTGACACAAGTCCAGACAAGGTATCTTTTAGGGGTGTCCAACGGAAGTAGCGATCGCCCCCCATTTCCACCGCCACCTTCACTCGCGGTTCCTGCTTGGGCAACGTGGTTAGATATTCAACTTCCTGGCGGGATAAAATTGAGCCTTCAATAATCCACAGTACCAGCCCTTTTGATTTAGGCGGTAGATGTTCTAGTTGGTAGCCCACTATAGGCGGCAAATAATAAACTCGAATGTCTTTCTTGCCCAAATGAGGGGGGCGAACGCCATGGACGCCGGTTAAATAAGCTGCCATATCGCCTAGTCCTCTAGCGGTGATGGACAAGCTGGAATAACCCACTGCCCGCAGCCGTCGTTGATAACGCCCTTCAAATCCACCTTCCAAAGGGACATACATCGCCAATGAACCTGACTGTTCTAGGTCCCGGATGAACGAGCTGCCGGTTGCGATCAGTGCCATCTCTACCTCCTATTTCCGCCTTAAGTTTTGTTAATTCCCATTAGGAGCTTATTATAAATGATGGGGCGTAACCGCTCCGTACAACTCCAAGCCCTTCGTCCATAAAAAAAGCGCATAACTAGACAAATGTAAATAAATCATTTATAGTGAACGATTGTGACCAAATGACAGTTGCCCCTGAGCAACTAAGGTCAGGATATACGCTGTTTTTTGATTGACAGCTTCTAACCTATACGTACTTGCACTTTCGCCTCGTAGGGATACTGAGGAGTTTACGACTTAAGTCCTAACGAATCAAGGCGACGCGGTTAGCCAGTACTGACCCCTAAAAACGGTTCACACAATCTGGCTCTTAAGTCTTACAGGGCTACAGCAGGCAATCTTCTCCCTATCAAAGAAGGTTACTCTCTGGCGCTCATGATGACAACGTTTGTGGGGTAGATCAGATTCACTCTCGAATCTTTACTAATCCTGCCTCGCTGTAATGTTTAACAAGGAGAAACCCGTGTCTGTCGGTATCCTCGGCACCAAACTCGGCATGACCCAAATATTCGATGAGGAAGGAAAAGCAATTCCTGTCACCATCGTTCAAGCGGGTCCATGCACTATTACACAAATTAAAACCAAGCAGACGGATGGTTACACCGCCGTTCAAGTTGGTTATCAAGAAGTCAAGCCTAAGGCAATTAATAGACCTGAGCTGGGACATTTAGCAAAGTCTAGCGCCCCGCCTTTACGTCATCTGCGTGAATATCGCTTGGATGACACCAGTAACTTTGAGCTAGGGCAGCCAGTCAGTGCGGATATTTTTAGTGCCGGTCAAATTGTTGATGTTAGTGGAACCAGCATTGGTCGTGGCTTTGCAGGTTATCAAAAGCGTCATAATTTTAAGCGCGGACCAATGGCTCATGGTTCCAAAAACCACCGTTTGCCCGGTTCCACGGGGCCTGGAACAACCCCCGGTCGTGTTTTTCCAGGCAAGAGAATGGCGGGTCGTTTGGGAGGCACAAGGGTAACAATCCGCAAGCTTGAGGTGGTGCGGGTAGACGCAGACCGCAACTTGCTGCTGATTAAAGGAGCAGTTCCCGGCAAGCCTGGGGCACTTTTGAGCGTTGTGCCAGCCAAACAAGTCGGGCGTTAATCGCAACTCCAGTCCAAAAGGAGTCAGCGGGAACGCCGTTGGCTAATGAGTCAGGAAGAAATTCGGCACAGCCTTTTCTTCCGGTAATAACTCAAAAAGCTGACAGCTATTTAAGGGAAAGAAAAAATGGTTGAGTGTGTAGTACGAAATTGGCAAGGGGAAGAAGTCGGGCAGGCGACGCTAGACTTGCGAGTTGCTAAAGAAGAGAACGCAGCTCACATTGTTCACAGAGCAATGGTTAGGCAAATGACGAATGCTCGTCAAGGCACTGCCTCCACTAAAACTCGTGCAGAAGTGAGGGGGGGAGGCCGCAAACCTTGGCGACAAAAAGGAACAGGTCGTGCTCGTGCTGGCTCGATCCGTTCACCCCTGTGGCGTGGCGGCGGTGTCATCTTTGGCCCTAAACCCAGAGAATACAACCTCAAGATGAACCGCAAAGAGCGCAGGTTGGCACTTCGCACAGCGTTTCAGAGCCGAGCCGATGATTTGATTGTGGTAGAGGACTTTGTCGATCAACTACCACGACCAAAGACTAAGGAATTGGTGGGAGCGATCGCACGCTGGGGCATCAAGGCTGAGTCGAAAGTGCTCCTGATCTTGCCTGAGCTACAAGAAATGGTTTATTTATCAGCGCGTAATCTATCAACTGTCAAGTTGATTGGGGCAACTAACTTAAATGTCTATGATGTGCTGGCCGCTGACAAAATTGTGACGACCAACACCGCCCTTGCTAAAATTCAGGAGGTTTACGGTGACTGAGTATAGCCCCAGCGCTCTTGCTGATTTGGTGCTTCGCCCAATTGTGACGGAGAAGGCGACCCTGCTTTTGGAGCAGAACAAGTACGTCTTTGAAGTAATACTCAAAGCCACCAAGCCAGAAATTAAAGCGGCAATTGAAAGCCTTTTTGATGTCAAGGTTACAGGCGTAAACACCATACGTCCGCCGCGTAAAAAGCGTAGAGTTGGCAGATTTTTGGGTTACAAGCCGCAGTACAAGCGAGCGATCGTGACCCTCAGGGAAGGAGACTCGATCACCCTGTTCCCAGAAGTCTAAAGGGTTGAACGGTTGAAAGAAGGGTTGAAAGTTTAAACCGCTCAACCTCTAAGCCTTCTAACGTGCAACCTTCTAACCCTCAACTTTCTAGCCTGCAACCTGCAACCTTCTAACCTTCTAACCTTCACCACTATGGGAATCCGTTCTTATCGGCCCTTAACTCCCGGTACTCGTCAGGGTACTATCTCAGATTTTGCCGAGATTACGCGGAGTGAGCCAGAAAAATCACTAACCAAATCAAAACATCGGCCTAAGGGTCGCAACAATCGCGGCGTTATTACCAGTCGCCGTCGCGGTGGCGGACACAAGCGGCTGTATCGTATCATTGACTTTCGCCGCGATAAACGCAATATTCCGGCAAAAGTAGCAGCAATTGAATACGATCCAAACCGTAACGCCCGGATTGCGCTCCTTTACTACCAGGACGGGGAAAAACGCTATATTCTTCATCCCAATGGATTAGCCGTTGGTACATCCGTCATCGCTGGACCCGAGGCTCCCATTGAAATTGGTAATGCCTTGCCTTTGAGCAACATTCCCTTGGGAACAAGCGTTCATAATGTAGAACTGACCCCAGGACGGGGCGCACAGATTGTCCGTGCGGCGGGTGCAACGGCTCAAGTCGTTGCGAAAGAGGGCAACTATGTCACACTTAAACTGCCTTCGAGTGAAGTCCGAATGATCCGCCGGGATTGCTACGCGACAATTGGACAAGTCGGCAACCTTGATGACAGAAACCTGAGTTTGGGCAAAGCAGGACGCAACCGTCACAGGGGACGTCGCCCCGAGGTGAGAGGAAGCGTGATGAACCCGGTGGATCACCCCCATGGTGGAGGTGAAGGAAGAGCGCCCATTGGTCGTTCCGGTCCTGTGACACCTTGGGGGAAACCTGCCCTGGGAGCCAAAACTCGTAAACGGAAGAAGCAAAGTACTTCTTTGATTGTCCGGCGTCGGCGGAAATCCTCGAAGCGAGGACGCGGCGGTCGGCAGGCGTAGGGAGTTGAAGGTTAACTTTGGGTTGAAGGGTGCAGGGAGAGGAAACGGCTCTCTCACGTTCAACCGTCTAACCTTCAACCTTTTAACTTTCTAACCTTCAACCTTCAACATTGAATTATGGGTCGTTCTTTAAAAAAAGGTCCTTTTGTTGCTGATAGTCTTCTCAGCAAGATTGAAGTCCTTAACGCTAAAGGTGAAAAACAGGTCATCAAGACTTGGTCACGAGCCTCGACGATTTTGCCACAGATGGTGGGTCACACGATCGCGGTTCATAACGGAAGAACCCATGTTCCGATTTTTGTGAACGAGCAAATGGTAGGGCATAAGCTCGGCGAATTTGCCCCGACGCGTACATTTCGGGGACATTCCAAGGGCGATCGGAGGGCTGGTCGTTAGAAAGTTTGAGCGGTCTTACCTCTTAACTTCTTAGATCAAAAAAAACTATGGCGATAGATACTACAGCAGAAACCAAAGCGATCGCACGTTATATCCGCATGTCTCCCTTTAAGGCAAGGCGGGTGCTTGATCAAATTCGGGGTCGCTCCTATCGGGAAGCCCTGATCATTCTGGAATTTATGCCTTACCGGGCTTGTGACCCCGTGTTAAAAGTCCTGCGCTCCGCCGTAGCCAATGCCGAGCATAATTCGGGTCTTGACCCTGCTTCTTTAGTAGTCACTCAAGCTTATGCCGACATGGGACCAAGCTTGAAACGCTTTCGACCAAGGGCTCAAGGTCGCGCTTATCAAATTCGCAAGCCAACGTGTCATATCACAGTGGCTGTTTCTCCGGACGTCAATGAATAGTCATTGGTTGTGGGTTATTGGTTATTAGTTGTTGGTCATTGCTCATTGCAACAAACAACTCGCCAGCAAACAACCAACCAACAACAAACAACTTAAAAGGGAAAGGAAGTATTCGTGGGACAAAAAATTCATCCAATTGGTTTTCGACTGGGTATTACTCAGGAGCATCGCTCTCGTTGGTTTGCCGACACAAAGCGCTATCCAGAAGTATTACAAGAAGACCACAAAATCCGACAATTTATCGAAAAAGATAAAGTCCTCAGTAATGCGGGAATTTCTGTCGTCCGGATCGAACGCAAAGCTGACCAAATTGATTTAGAAATCCACACAGCTAGACCTGGTGTTGTAGTAGGTCGTGGCGGTAGTGGAATTGAGAATTTGCGAACCAGTCTTCAAGAAGCTCTGGGCAGCAATCGTCAAATTCGCATCAACGTGATCGAGGTAGCGCGGGTAGATGCGGATGCAGGGCTGATTGGTGAGTACATTGCACAACAGCTAGAGCGACGGGTTTCCTTCCGCCGAGTCGTGCGTCAGGCAATTCAACGTGCCCAACGCGCTGATGTCCAGGGAATCAAAATTCAGGTGAGTGGTCGGTTAAATGGGGCGGAAATTGCTCGAACCGAGTGGACTCGTGAAGGACGGGTACCCCTCCATACCCTCCGGGCAGATATTGACTACGCCTACCGTACCGCCAAAACGATTTATGGAATTTTAGGCGTTAAAGTTTGGGTCTTCAAAGGGGAAATTATTCCTGGTCAAGAAGAACAGCCAGCGCCGACGGCGGCTCAACCCCGTCGCCGCCAACAACGACGCCGCCAAAACTTTGAAGACCGTTCAAACGAGTAGTTATTAGTTGTAGGTTGTGGGTTATTGGTTATTAGTCATCCTTAACAAACAACTCGCCAACAAACAACAGTTGCGAAGCATGCGCGAAGCGCACACAACAATCAACAAGTCATGTTAAGTCCTAGAAGAACAAAATTCCGTAAACAGCAGCGCGGACGAATGGCAGGTCTAGCTACTCGTGGCAGCACCTTAAATTTCGGCGACTTTGCTCTGCAAGCCACTGAGCCTGCCTGGATTACAGCTCGTCAAATTGAAGCGGGTCGTCGTGCAATGACACGCTACATCCGCCGGGGGGGCAAAATCTGGATTCGTGTTTTCCCGGATAAACCCGTCACTCAGCGTGCCGCTGAAACTCGTATGGGTTCTGGTAAAGGTTCGCCAGAGTTTTGGGTTGCCGTCGTCAAGCCCGGTCGGATTCTCTATGAAATTGCGGGTGTTACAGAAGAAATTGCCCGCGAAGCTATGCGTCTGGCGGCTAATAAGTTGCCAATTAAAACGAAATTTATCACCCGTGAAGGGGAACAGGTGTAAATTATGCCTCTACCCAAAATCAAAGAAGTCAGGAACCTAAGCGATCAGGAACTGGCTGATGAAATTTTAGCGGCAAAGCGGGAACTCTTTGAGCTGCGGATGCAAAAGGCAACCCGACGCCTGGAAAAACCGCATCAGTTTAGGCATATTCGGCACCGCATCGCTCAAATGATGACAGTAGTACGAGAACGCCAACTCGCCGCTGCCGCCGAAGTCCCCGCTGACGCCCCCCAACCCGATGCAGAAGAGGAATAAAACCCGATGGCAGTAAAAGAACGAGTCGGTCTAGTGGTCAGCGACAAAATGGACAAAACAGTCGTGGTCGCTGTTGAAAACCGATCTCCCCACCCTAAGTACGGCAAAATTGTCGTGCGGACAAAGCGATACAAAGCTCACGATGAGGAAAATCAGTGCAAAGAGGGCGATCGCGTCCGGATTCAGGAAACGCGACCTCTCAGTCGTACCAAACGCTGGAAGGTTGCGGAAATCCTCAGCAGTGCCTCTCAATCCTGAGCATTGTTGTTAGTTTTTAGTTTTTGGAGAACTAACAACGCACCAGCCAACAACTAAACAACTAACAACGAAAAAGGAGGAACAATCATGATTCAACAAGAAACCTATCTGAATGTCGCTGACAACAGCGGGGCACGTAAATTAATGTGCATTCGCGTCCTAGGTGCCGGTAATCGGCGCTACGGCGGTGTAGGTGATGTCATCATTGCCGTCGTTAAGGATGCCCAACCGAATATGGCCGTCAAAAAGTCAGATGTCGTCCGGGCTGTAATTGTTCGTACCCGCAAGGGATTGCGTCGGGACAGTGGTATGAGTATTCGTTTCGACGACAACGCTGCCGTAATCATCAACGCCGATGGGAACCCAAGAGGAACCCGCGTTTTTGGCCCCGTAGCGCGGGAGTTGCGCGACAAAAACTTTACGAAAATTGTTTCCCTAGCTCCGGAGGTACTCTGATGGCAAGTAAACTGATGGGCGCGAAAGATGCTTCAGTGCGCTACAACATGCATGTCAAGAAAGGTGATACCGTTCAGGTGATTGCCGGTCGAGATAAAGGCAAGGTTGGAGAAATCTTGCAGACTTTACCCAAGCGAAGCGCGGTAGTGGTCAAAGGAGTCAACATTAAAACCAAGCACGTTAAGCCTCAGCAGGAAGGTGAAACGGGTCAAATTGTTACCGTCGAGTCTCCCATCCACAGCTCCAACGTCATGCTCTACTCCAGTAAGCAAAAGGTTGCTAGCCGCGTCTGCTATACCTTTAACGAGGACGGTCGTAAGGTGCGAATGCTTAAAAAGACTGGTGAAATTATCGACTAATTAGTTGTTGGTTGTTTGTTGTTTGCTAACGACGAATAACAAATAACCAATGACCAATAACCAATTCCCTGACTACGCCCAGGGGTGAGAAGGACAAAAACCATGACAGTACGATTGAAAACTCTCTACCAAGAAACGATAGTTCCAAAACTGAAAGAGCAGTTTGGTTACCAAAACATCCATCAAGTCCCGCAGGTTGTGAAAGTTACCGTTAACCGGGGATTAGGAGAAGCGTCTCAGAATGCTAAGGCGCTGGAATCGTCTTTGAATGAAATTGCGACGATCACGGGTCAAAAACCAGTGGTAACGCGAGCCAAAAAAGCGATCGCCGGTTTTAAAATCCGCCAAGGCATGCCTGTTGGTGTCATGGTCACCCTGCGCTCTGATCGGATGTACTCGTTTCTCGACCGATTAATAAACTTGGCACTCCCCAGAATTCGGGACTTTCGCGGCATCAGTCCCAAAAGCTTCGATGGTCGTGGTAATTACACCCTTGGCATTCGAGAGCAACTCATTTTTCCCGAAGTAGAATACGACAGCATCGATCAAATTCGTGGCATGGATATTTCAATCATTACAACAGCACATACCGACGAAGAGGGTCGCGCCTTACTCAAAGAGATGGGGATGCCCTTCCGGGAGAACTAAAGCTGTAAGCATAGGAAGGAAATAATGGCGGCAAACGACACAATTGCAGATATGCTGACCCGCATTCGGAATGCGTGCTTGGTGCGGCATCAGACGACAAACATTCCAGCAACAAGAATGACTCGTAGTATTGCTAAGGTACTGAAAGACGAGGGCTTTATTGCTGATTATGAAGAAGCAGGCGAAGGCGTCAAAAAATACTTAGTGGTTTCACTGAAGTACAAAGGCAAAAACCGTCAACCGATTATCACAGCAATGAAGCGCGTGAGCAAGCCCGGATTAAGGGTTTACTCCAACCGCAAAGAATTGCCAAGAGTACTCGGAGGCATTGGCATTGCAATTGTCTCTACTTCCAGTGGCATCATGACCGATCGGGAAGCACGGCGTCAAGGAATTGGGGGCGAAGTGCTGTGCTATGTCTGGTAGGAGTCAGGAGTCAGGAGTCAGAGTAATCTTCTGAACTTTGACATTCTGAATTTTGGATTTTCAAGGAGGATTAAGTTATGTCGCGTATTGGCAAACGCCTTATAGACATTCCTAATAAGGTAACCGTCAAAATTGACGGTCAACACGTTGCTGTTAAAGGACCAAAAGGGGAACTTGACCGGGTTCTACCGGAGCAAGTAACGGTGGAACAAGAAGGTGAGACGATACGAGTCCTGCGGCGAGATGAGTCTCGAACAGCCCGTCAGCGCCATGGCCTATCTCGCACTTTGGTGGCAAATATGGTGGAAGGGGTATCCAAAGGGTTTGAAAAACGTCTCTCTATCCAAGGTGTTGGTTATCGAGCGCAGGTTCAAGGCCGTAACCTAATTTTGAATGTTGGTTACAGCAAGCCCGTTGAGATTGTTCCTCCTGAAGGCATTCAATTGGCAGTTGAAAACAATACCAATGTGATTGTTAGTGGGATCAATAAAGAAATAGTGGGCAACACAGCGGCTCGAATTCGTGCTGTCCGCCCACCAGAACCCTACAAAGGTAAAGGCATTCGTTATGCCGGTGAAGTAGTCAGACGTAAAGCTGGTAAAACAGGTAAGAAGTAAAAATGAAGCTTACTCGTAAAGAATCGGTTCGACGGCGGCATCGGCGGGTGCGCCGGAAGGTGAGCGGCACCGCCGAACGTCCTAGGTTGGCTATCTTTCGCTCCAATCAGCACATCTATGTGCAGGTCATTGACGACGATCTACAGCATACTCTGGCTGCTGCCTCCACCCTGGAACCTGGACTGAAGTCAGAATTAAAATCTGGAGCGAACTGTGACGCCTCAGTTGAGGTGGGTAAATTGATTGCCCAGCGAGCGATTGAAAAAGGCATCTCAAAGGTCGTCTTTGACCGAGGGGGGAACCTCTACCACGGTCGAGTCCAAGCCCTGGCAGAAGCAGCCCGTGAAGCTGGGCTAGATTTTTAGAAAAATTGAGTAGTAGTTGTTGGTTGTTGGTTATTAGTTATTAGCCTTCCAACAAACAACAAACAACAAACAACAAACAACAGGATAAAACTATGGCAACTCGTCGAAAAAGTAGCCGCGCCAAAGAGAAAGACACCACCTGGCAAGAACGGGTTATCCAAATCCGCCGCGTCAGCAAGGTTGTTAAAGGCGGTAAAAAGTTGAGTTTTCGCGCGATCGTCGTTGTTGGCAATGAGCGCGGTCAAGTAGGTGTGGGCGTCGGCAAAGCTAGTGATGTAATTGGCGCTGTCCGTAAGGGTGTTGCCGATGGCAAAAAGCAATTGATCGACGTTCCCCTGACTAAGTCCAATTCCATCCCTCACCCCTCTAACGGCGCGGCTGTTGGAGCTAAAGTGATGATGCGACCGGCTGCCCCTGGAACAGGTGTAATTGCCGGGGGAGCTGTGCGGACAGTGCTGGAATTAGCTGGGGTTCGCAATATTTTAGCCAAGCAGTTGGGTTCCAACAACCCTCTGAATAATGCTAGGGCGGCGATTAACGCCCTTGACTCTCTGCGTACATTCTCAGAAGTAGCAGAAGAGCGGGGTATTCCCATTGAGAACCTCTACGCCTAGACGAAAGCTATTTGTTTAAGGATGACCAACAACCAACAACTAATAACCAACAACTAATAACTAATTAAGCTTATGAGAATAAATGATGCAGTTCCCCAAAAAGGCTCTAAAAAGCGCCGACGCCGTGTCGGTCGTGGCATCTCTGCCGGTCAGGGCGCTAGCGCGGGTTTGGGGATGCGGGGTCAAAAATCACGGTCAGGTAGGGGTACAAGACCGGGATTTGAGGGCGGTCAGATGCCGTTATACCGGCGTTTGCCCAAATTAAAGCACTTTACGGTCATCAATCCCAAACATTACACTACGATCAACGTTAGTAAGTTGGCATCACTCCCTGCCGATACAGAGGTGACCTTAACCTCATTAATGGATGTTGGTCTTGTCACGACAAATGATGGACCGTTAAAAATTCTTGGCGACGGGGAGCTGAATGTGCCACTAAACGTCAAAGCCGCTGCCTTTACTGCTGGTGCCCGCAACAAAATCGAGTCCGCTGGTGGTAGCTGTGAAGTCATAGAGGCGTAAACGGATGACTTGCACCAAGGTTTGGTGAAAAGCATCACCCCCGTATCCTGTAGAGGTAGCCCTTTATGGTTGTCAGTAGAGACAAAGCCCCAACCGCTCAAGAAACGTTTATGCAAATGGCTCAAGCCGCTGGTCTTAGAGGCCGACTGCTTGTCACCATTGGTCTTTTGATTCTGGCTCGCTTTGGAGTATTCGTACCACTCCCAGGAATTAAACGTGCAGAATTTGCTGCAGCTCTCCAGAACAACGCAGTTTTAGGATTTCTAGATATTTTCTCTGGAGGCGGTATTAAAGCTGTAGGGATTTTTGCCCTAGGAATTTTGCCCTATATTAATGCCTCCATCATCCTACAACTGCTAACGGCGGCTATTCCTTCTCTAGAAAAATTACAGAAAGAAGAAGGAGAAGCTGGGCGTCGCAAGATTTCTCAGATTACCCGTTGGGTAGCCCTCGTCTGGGCAGTGATTCAAAGTGTAGGAATTACCATCGGGTTGCTTCGTCCCTATGCAACAGATGGTGTTGGTGGACCGCTATTCATTGTCCAAACATCGCTGGCCCTAACGGCTGGCTCGATGTTTGTCATGTGGCTGTCGGAACTAATCACCGAACGCGGTATAGGTAACGGTGCCTCCCTGTTGATTTTCCTCAACATTGTTGCGGCTCTGCCCACAACCTTGGGTCAAACCATCGAACTGGCTCAGGCGGGTGGTCGCGAAACGGTGGGCAAAGTGGTGATTCTGCTGCTGGTTTTCCTCGTCATGATTGTTGGGATTGTCTTTGTGCAGGAGGGAACCCGCCGGATTCCAATTATTTCGGCAAGACGCCAAGTGGGGCGTCGCCTCTACCGAGAGCGGACAAGCTATCTGCCGCTACGGCTAAACCAGGGAGGCGTTATGCCGATTATCTTTGCCTCTTCTGTCTTGATTCTGCCGGGATTCCTTGCTGGATTTGCTCGTAACAGCGCTAACAATGGATTTTTGGCACCAGTCAGCCAAACTCTGAATCAGGTTGCCAATTATCTCAACCCAAATGGTTCGGCTCCCTGGGTGTATGTCCTTGTCTATTTACTCTTGATTGTATTCTTCAGCTACTTCTACGCTTCCCTAATTGTTAACCCAGTGGATATGTCGCAGAACCTGAAGAAGATGGGAGCGAGCATTCCCGGCATTCGTCCAGGGCGGGCAACAAGCGATTATGTAGAGCGGGTGTTGAACAGACTAACGTTCTTGGGAGCAATTTTCCTGGGATTGGTGGCCGTCGTGCCAACTGCTGTGGAAAGCGCCACTGGCGTGACGACATTTAGGGGGCTGGGAGCTACCTCTTTGCTGATTTTGGTGGGTGTGGCAATTGACACAGCCAAGCAAATTCAGACTTATGTTATTTCCCAGCGCTACGAAGGCATGGTCAAGCAATAGACAGTTGTTGGTTGTTGGTTGTTAGTTATTTCTTGCTCAAGATTCTTTCACTGACTGTTGACCAACAACCAATAACCGATAACCAATAACCAATAAGTAATGACAAGATTAATCTTCTTAGGACCTCCAGGGGCAGGAAAAGGGACTCAAGCAAAATTTTTGGCTGAGCTATTAGAAATTCCTCATATTTCTACAGGTGACATTTTACGGAGTGCGATCGCTAATGAAACGCCTCTTGGTCAAAAAGCAAAGTCCTATGTGGATCAAGGGCTGTTGGTTCCCGATGAGTTGCTTCTGGATCTGGTACGCGATCGCCTAAATCAACCAGACGCCCAGAACGGTTGGATTCTAGATGGCTTTCCCCGGAATGTCAGCCAAGCCTCTTTCTTGGAGAAGCTGTTGCAGGAATTAAACCAGAGTTGTGATTGCGTCAACCTGGAAGTGCCAGATGACGTACTAATGGAGCGATTATTAGGCCGCGGACGCCCTGATGATACTCCAGAGACTATTCGCACAAGGCTGGACGTTTATCACAACGAGACAGCCCCCCTGATTGATTTTTACCGCGATCGCTCCACTTTAAGAGCCATCAACGGCCATCGCCCCTTGGAAGAAGTCACAGAGTCTCTAAAACATCTTGTGGCTTCCTAAACTATCTCCGTTTCGACCGACTGCTGTATCAGTCCCGCGCTCAAGAGAGGCTAACAGCTAAGTGAGCAACTCAGCCGCTTTGAAGACACATTTGATAAAATATGTTAAGACTCCCTGGTTAAACATCTACCAGTTGGAGTTTATCTGGAGGATTAGCAGCATTGAGGTTTGAACACATTGGCTAAACAAGACTTAATTGAGATGGAAGGCACGGTCACTGAATCCCTGCCGAATGCAATGTTCCGCGTTGATTTGGACAATGGCTTTAATGTCCTTGCCCATATCTCCGGAAAAATCCGTCGGAATTACATCAAAATCTTACCGGGTGATCGCGTCAAAGTTGAACTAACACCCTACGACTTAACAAAAGGTCGAATCACCTACCGCCTGCGGAAGAAATAGCTCAGAAAATGCCTATTTTTATTCATGATTTAACTGATATTGTTTGACAAACAACCCTTAAAAAATGATATAATGCTATGCTTGCAGTGTGGCCAAAATAGGCATGAAAGTTAGAGCATCTGTTCGGAAAATTTGTGAGAAATGCCGCGTAATTCGACGACGCGGTCGAGTCATGGTCATTTGTCAAAATCCTAAGCACAAACAACGTCAAGGATAGTCCCCAGACCCTTAAGACTCATTTGTAGCATAAAACCAAAAGTAGGGAGAAAAAAAGCGTGGCACGGATTGCCAGTGTAGACCTTCCTCGTGACAAACGAGTGGAAATTGGTCTGACTTACATCTATGGAATCGGTCTGTCGCGGTCTAAGCAAATTTTGGCAACAACGGGAATCAATCCTGATACACGAGTAAAGGATTTGACAGACGCCGAAGTTGCAGCGCTGCGATCAACGGTAGAAGCCAACTACCAGGTTGAAGGCGACCTAAGGCGCTTAGAGTCGATGAATATTAAGCGCTTAGTTGATATTGGCAGCTATCGTGGGCGTCGTCATCGACTGGGACTGCCAGTGAGGGGTCAACGGACTCGCACCAATGCCAGAACTCGTCGGGGACGGCGTGTTGCTGTTGCTGGCAAGAAAAAGGCACCAGCTAAGAAGTAAATAATTTGTTCAGTCAAACCAACACAGTTAAAGCGACATGGCGCGACCAACTAAAAAAACTGGTACAAAAAAGCAAAAACGCAATGTACCCAATGGAGTAGCTTACATCCAGTCCACCTTCAACAACACCATCGTCACGATTGCTGACACGCGAGGCGATGTTGTCTCCTGGGCTTCAGCCGGTTCAAGTGGCTTTAAGGGAGCGAAAAAAGGAACTCCTTTCGCTGCTCAAACCGCTGCTGATGGTGCCGCCCGTCGAGCTGTAGATCAAGGAATGCGTCAAATTGAAGTGATGGTCAGTGGTCCAGGGGCTGGGCGAGAAACGGCAATTCGAGCGCTGCAAGGGGCTGGGCTGGAAATTACCCTAATTCGGGATGTAACGCCAATTCCTCACAACGGCTGCCGTCCACCAAAGCGGCGTCGAGTGTAGAGAGGCTCTTAAGGGCGTCTCTACGTTGTTGGTATCAGCTAGCGAGGAGTGTCAGCTGGGAAGTTCCTCAACAAGACCAACCCACTGATGCTTAGCTCGTTGAGCCATCGCACTGGATTTTTTGTCAGTAGCAAAATATAGGAAAGCGCAATAACAGTGCTTTCTGTAAGGTCTTATGAATAAGGGAGGTCACTCTGTGGCGCAGTTTCAGATCGAGTGTGTAGAGTCTAAAACACTGAAGAATCAGAGTCAATATAGCAAATTTGTCCTAGAGCCTCTAGAACGCGGTCAAGGCACAACGGTTGGCAACGCCCTGAGGCGAGTTCTCCTATCCAACCTGGAAGGTGCCGCTGTAACAGCCGTCCGGATTGCTGGAGTGAACCACGAGTTTGCCACCATTGATGGGGTGAGAGAGGATGTTCTGGAAATTCTGCTGAATATGAAGGAAATCGTCCTCAAAAGTTATACGTCTGCGCCGCAGATTGGTCGAGTCATGATTACTGGACCGGCGACGGTGAGAGCGGCTCAGTTTGATTTACCCTCCGAAGTGGAAATCGTTGATCCAGGTCAGTATATTGCCACTCTAGCTGAGGGGGCAAGGCTGGAGATGGAGTTTCGCATTGAAAAAGGGAAAGGGTATCGAGCTGTCGAGCGTGGGCGTGACGACGGGGCGGCTGTAGACTTCCTCCAAATTGACGCTGTGTTTATGCCAGTGAATAAGGTAAATTACAGCGTTGAGGAGGCTCGCATTGACGGTTCGCTGGAAAAAGATCGGTTGCTTTTGGACATCTGGACGAATGGCAGCATAACCCCCCAAGAAGCTTTGACTGAAGCCGCCAGAACCTTGGTGGAGCTGTTCGATCCCCTGAAAAACCTGAATCTGGAGTCGATTAAAGATGAATATCCAGATGATGAAGATCCAACCAGCCAAATCCCGATTGAAGAGTTGCAACTGTCGGTACGGGCTTACAACTGTCTGAAGCGAGCACAGATCAACTCCGTGGCCGACTTACTGGATTATAGCCAGGAAGACCTACTGGAAATCAAAAACTTTGGTCAAAAGTCTGCGGAAGAAGTGATTGAAGCCTTGCAGCGCCGTCTAGGAATTACACTGCCGCACGAAAAATCGGCAAAACCTAGCTAATCGTTATAGTCGCGGCAAGTCAGTTTTTTGGAGTGTATTAGGAAGTAAAGAAAATGCGTCACCGCTGTCGTGTACCACAACTCGGAAAGCCCGCTGACCAACGTCGGGCGCTAATGAGAGCTTTAGCTACTGAGCTGATTCGTCATGGTCGAATTACAACCACCAAAGTGCGGGCAAAAGCCATCCGTGCGGAGGTAGAAAAAATGATTACCCTGGCAAAGGACGGCTCTCTGTCGTCGAGACGTCAGGCAATAGGCTACCTTTACGACAAGCAGTTGGTTCACTCCCTGTTTGAGGGGGTCAAAGACCGATATGGCGATCGCAACGGCGGATATACCCGCATCCTGCGAACCATGCCGCGTCGTGGCGATAATGCCGAAATGGCAATTATTGAGCTGGTCTGAGACGGTTGTTTGTTGTTCCGTTGTTTGTTGGAAAGCCAATGACCAATTACCTCTTGACCAATAACAAACAACCAATAACAAACAACCGATCACGAGTCGCTCTGGTCATCCAATACTTGGGTACGCATTTTTATGGCTGGCAGCGGCAACCCCAGCATCGTAGTGTGCAGGAGGAAATTGAAAAAGTTCTCTCTACCGTGGAGCATCAACCCGTGACTCTACACGGTGCTGGTCGTACCGATACAGGTGTCCACGCCGCTGCCCAGGTAGCGCACTTTAATGCAACCAGTTCAATACCCGCCCATCGTTGGGCAGCCGTTCTCAACAGCAGGCTTCCCGAAGACATCCTGATTCGGGCATCAGCGTTGGTAGCACCTGACTGGCATGCTCGGTTCTCCGCTAGCTGGCGTCGTTATCGATACACAATCTATACAGACACCCGGCCCAACTTGTTTGTGCGACCCTTTAGTTGGCATTATTATCAGGCACCGCTAGATGAATCCCTAATTCAGGAAGCGTTAACCCCCCTGATTGGTAATCACCACTTGGCAGCATTTCACCGCGCGAATTCGGGGCGATCGCATTCCTGGGTGGATGTCCAAGCAGCAGAATGTTACCGCAATGGCTCTTTTATTCATATAGAGATTCAGGCCAACGGATTCTTGTATGGCATGGTGCGGCTCTTGGTGGGAATATTGGTACAAGTAGGAAGGGGGGAACTACAGCCAAAGCATTTCACCGAACTTTGGGTCAACCAACGGCGGGAAGAAGTAAAATACGCTGCCCCAGCAAAGGGTCTGTGCTTGTTGCGCGTTGGCTACCCAGACTCACCCTTTCCCCCAGAAGCTTGGTTTGACACACAGCCAAAGTTTCTCTTGCCTCAGTTGATGGGTTGAAGGTTGCAGCTTTAATGGTTAAACTTGCTTCGCCTTCATTTGAACGTTCAACCTTCAACGTTCAACCTGCTAACCCTCAACCCAACTTTCAACGTTCAACCTGCTAACCTTCAACCCAACTTTCAACGTGGAATTGACCGATGGAAAAAACTTACCTCCCCTCTCAGGACTCTCTAGAAAAAAATTGGTATGTCGTAGACGCTGCTGACCAACGTCTAGGACGGCTGGCAAGTGAGATTGCCATGATTCTTAGGGGGAAAAACAAACCCACCTACACTCCCCATATGGATACTGGGGATTTCGTTGTTGTTATCAATGCGGAAAAAGTCGCAGTTACTGGCAAAAAACGCACTCAGAAGCTCTACCGCCGTCATTCAGGTCGCCCCGGTGGGATGAAGACAGAAACCTTTGCCAAGTTGCAAGCTCGTGTGCCGGAACGGATTATTGAGCAAGCTGTCAAGGGAATGCTGCCCAAGAATTCTCTGGGTCGCCAATTGTTCACGAAGCTGAAAGTTTACACGGGAGCAGCGCATCCCCATGAAGCGCAAAAACCACAAGTACTCACAATCCAGACCATCCCAGGAGGAGAAAAGTAAATGCAAGCAGTAGAATCAACCAGTCGTGCTGTGTACTGGGGTACAGGTCGCCGTAAGTCTGCCGTGGCACGGGTGCGTCTAGTTCCCGGTAACGGTCAAATGATTGTCAATGGGCGTCCAGGAGACAATTACTTTAACTACAATTCCAGTTACCTGTCAGCGGCAAAAGCCCCATTAGAAACCCTAGGTCTGGAAACTGAGTACGATATCTTGGTCAATGCTCACGGTGGTGGTCTGACTGGACAAGCTGACTCAATTCGTCTGGGTGTTGCTAGAGCCTTGTGCGAACTAGACCCAGAAAACCGCAAGCCTCTAAAAATCGAAGGCTACTTGACTCGCGATCCACGGGCAAAAGAGCGCAAGAAATACGGCTTACACAAAGCCCGTAAAGCACCCCAATACTCGAAGCGCTAAATTAGTAGTAGTCATTGGTAGTTTGTTGTTTGTTGTTGGTAAATGGCAAACAACAAATAACAAGCAACAAATAACAAAAGTTTAAAGTAGAGGAGCAATCATGGCGAAACCTGATATTCATCCAACGTGGTACCCAGAAGCAAAAGTCTATTGCAACGGGGAAGTTGTGATGACCATTGGCTCGACCAAACCAGAAATACATGTTGATGTTTGGTCGGGGAATCATCCCTTCTATACAGGAACGCAGAAAATGATTGACACTGAAGGGCGAGTTGAGCGCTTTATGCGGAAATACAAAATGCTCGATACCGATGGGGTTCCAGCGGATAACTCTAAAGAGAAATAGCACGCTTGGCTTGCGGTGATCACTCAGCAACGGGCTTGCTGGGTCGAGGGAGGGTTGAACGTTAAAAATTGAAAGGTTGAACGTTGAAAATTGTTAAGAGTCTTCTAACCTTCAACCTGCTCGCCCTGCAACATTCAACCTGTTAAAGAGCAATCAAGCTATTTCAATGGAGCGATCGCACTGATTATGGCTGAAACCTACCTGCTGGAGAAACTACAATCTGTTGAACAGACCTTCAATGAGTTAACGCGGCGTCTGGCTGATCCAGATATCGCCACAGATCCCCCTGAAATGCAACGGGTAGCGAAGGCGCGTTCCTCATTGGAGGAAGTTGTCAATACCTACGACACCTGGAAGGCAACTCAGCAAGATTTAGCGGGGGCGCGTAGCGTGCTTAAGGAAGCAAGCAGCGACCCAGAGATGCAAGAGATGGCGGCACTGGAAGTTGCGGAACTACAGACGAAGCTAGAGCAATTGGAAACGCACTTAAAAATCTTGCTATTGCCTCGTGACCCGAATGATGACAAAAACATCATGCTGGAAATTCGCGCAGGCACGGGTGGCGATGAAGCAAGTATTTGGGCGGGCGATTTAGTGCGGATGTACTCGCGCTACGCCGAAACTCAGAACTGGCGGGTCAAGTTGCTGAGTGAGTCGCTAGCGGATATGGGTGGCTTTAAAGAAGCCATTCTGGAAATCCAGGGTGACCAAGTTTACAGTAAGCTGAAGTTTGAAGCCGGTGTCCATCGGGTGCAACGGGTACCCGTAACGGAGGCTGGGGGACGAGTTCACACCTCAACGGCAACGGTGGCGGTGATGCCAGAAGTTGATGAGGTGGAAGTCCAGATTGACCCCAAAGATATAGAAATGACCACAGCTCGTTCCGGTGGTGCGGGTGGACAGAACGTCAACAAAGTGGAAACAGCCGTTGACTTGATGCACAAACCCACAGGCATCCGCGTTTTCTGTACGGAAGAGCGATCGCAGCTGCAAAACCGAGAGCGAGCCATGCAGATTTTGCGGGCAAAGCTTTACGAGATAAAGCTACAGGAGCAACAAGAAGCCGTAACCTCCATGCGGCGATCGCAAGTTGGTACGGGTTCTCGGTCAGAGAAAATCCGCACTTACAACTACAAAGACAACCGCGTCACCGATCACAGGCTGGGTCAGAACTATTCCCTCAACCCAGTTCTCGAAGGCGACTTGGATCTGCTGATTCAATCTTGCATTTCTCAAGACCAGCAGGAACGGTTAGAAGAGTTAGCGGCTTCCACTGCTAACACTGAATCGTTTAAATAAGTTGCGGTTATCTGTGGTCTTGAGGATTGTTTTTTGAGGCATTGAGGTTTTGATTCACCACAAAGATGTTTCGATTCCGGTTTCCAAGCCGTTCGTACAGAAGTTGATCGACATTCTGCCTAGCGAGATACACTCCCAGACCGCCTATGCGTCGCTCCTCTAAAGGCTTATTCAAATCATCCGGTTTGGGTTTCTCAGTGGGGTCATAGGCAATCCCAGTATCCTCAATGGAGATTGTTAGGGCTTGGTCGTTGAGACTGGCTTGGCAGACTAATACCCCTGACCGACCTGCTTTCTGATAGCCATGAATAATGATATTAGTGGCAATTTCGTCCACCGCCAGACGGAGTTTATAGGAAGCTTTTTTGTCTAAGCCAGCGGCAGCCGCTGCTGCTAGCACGTATTGGGCGATTGCTCCCAAAGAGTCCAGTGTTCCAGCTACGGTTAAAGGTTCCATAAGCAATCGTTCCAGTGCCATTAATGTTGACGTTGGAAATTTTGCCACAAGTGATTAGATTTACTTTAGGGGTGTCCGCTGCACCGCCAGGATGGTAATGTCATCGAACTGTGGCGCGTCGTTCATGTAAGCAAACAAATGGGTGGTGATGCGCTTAAGCAAGTCAGATGCTGAGGCAGCAGGTTGCTCTAGGAGCGATCTCAGTCGCTTGTCAGTAAATAATTTACCGTTAGGGTCTTTCCCTTCAGTCACCCCGTCGGTATAGCCAATCAGGATATCACCGGGTTCAAGCTGAACCTGCTTAATTTTAAACTTCGTGTCAGGTATTATCCCTACTGGCGGTCCCGTGGATTTAAGAGTCTCCTTCACCCCAGTTGAACCTAGGAGAAAAAGAGGGACATGTCCACCACTGATGTAGCTCAGAAATCCAGTCTTAGGGTTAAGCACCCCAAAAAAGATCGTGGCAAACATGCTCATCTGAGCGTGTTCTTGAGCGATGTAGTTGTTGGTAAGTGCAACAGCTTTGAGGGCATTGATGTGGTCTAAGTCGATTGTCCCCTCTAGGTCAATCATACCGCCTATCCCCTCGTCGTTAGCAACGAGGGACAATCCGCGTAATTGGGTTTGTCCAGAAAAGACTCGGATTAAGCTACGAAATAGAGCCATAAACAGGGCTGCACCCACGCCCTTGTCGCACACATCACCAATCACCAGGCCCACACACTCACCAGGAAGCCAGAAAGCGTCGTAGAAGTCGCCAGCTACCTTGCGGGCAGGATAGAAACAGGCGGCAATTTCCCAGTTAGGTGGCTGTAGGATTTGGTTGGGCAGAAAATCCCTCTGAATCTGCCGTCCTTTTTCTAGTTCAGCGTGAGCCATTGCCTCCTGGATCTGGCTTTTATGGCGAATGGCATTTTCAATCACTGATACAGCCTGTGAGGCAAGTGTAGTAAGAATTTTTAGGTCTTCTGCTGTATAGTCAATCGGCTCTTCATTACTAACATTCAAGACACCTATCACGCGTTCCTGTGTTTTTAAGGGGACGCACATTAAAGAACTGACCGGATTCTCGCCAGGGACAAACCTTGGGTCAGATGAGGCATTATTAATTAATTCGGGTTTACCCGTTTTAAAGACACTGCCTGCAATACCCTTATCTAGGCTGAAACAACTTTTAGAATTCAGTTTTTTTGCAGTTCCAAAGGCAGAGATAATTTCTAGTACATTTCTCTCTTCATTCAGCAACATAATCGATGCGCTGCTGGTTTTAAAGAGTCTTTTGCTCTCCCCAATTACTAATTCCGCCACTACTGATAAGTCTAAGCTGGCTGTTATCTTTTCAGAAAGGTTATAGAGCAGGTTTATTTCTTTATACTTTTGCAGCAATTCATTTGCCATCTGCCTTTTCTCTAACTCCTCCCTTGCTAGGTAACTTAGGAGGGAAGAAATGAACAAGGCTTCCTCTGTGCTAACAACCCAGCCCAGCACCTGAGCACCAATCGCAATAGGATATCTCCTTGATGGGTTTTCAGGAATTTCACCCCACAAGGGGTTACCTTGGTCATCTTGAATCCCCAAGGTAGCGTTAATGTCTCGGCTCGCCTCATTAAGAATCTTTACTACTTCCTTTTTTGTAAAGAGCTTCTTAAACCTGATTTGAGTCATCGTTGGATTTGACAAGTATCCAGTCCAGTCAGGCCAACTCATTGAATTTTTTCTTTAATTTCAAACGCCAAACTCATAACTCAAAACTCACCGAAGCGTTTTCAATCCTAACTCCAGTGTTTCGCAAGGCGAAAAGAAGTCAAGTAATCCCGTCCCGGAGATGGTTTCTTTCAGCTCTTCCGAAAGCCCCACAAGCACGATTTTTCTGTCTTTAAAACTGGGTGCCTGCCGGTACAACCACAATAGCATTCTGATACCAGCGCTGGACATATAGGGGACCTTGGTCATATCCAGAAGAATATTGCTCCCTCGCTGGGCTAACGGTGAAACCTGGTCTTGAATCTTTGGTGTCGTATCAGCATCTAGGTCACCAGCCAGCTGTACCAGCACTACTTCTTTGGTATTGATTTCTATCTCGCTTCCTTGGCCTAATGGTTCAGGATTTCCAGCAAGCTCTATTAATCCTAACTCCACTGTTTCGCAAGGTGAAAAAAAGGCGAGCCATCCCGTCCTGGAAATGGTTTCTTTAAGCTCTTCCGAAAGCCCCACAAGGACGATTCTGCCATCTTGAAAATTGGATACCTGCCGGTACAATCCCAGCAGCATCCTGATGCCGGTGCTAGACATATAGGGAACCTTGGTCATATCCAGAAGTATATTGCTCCCTCGCTTGGCTAACGGTGAAACCTGCTCTTGAACCTGCGGGGTCGTATCGTCGTTCAGGTCACCAATTAGCTGTACCAACATTACTTCTTTGATATTTATTTCCATCTTGCTTCCTTGGTCTAATGGTTTAGGATTTCCAGCAATAGATACATCCCAACCTGAGCTTTAAAGCTCAAAATTTATAGCACATCTTGAGATGATTCATACCTTGGAAGTTCTCATAAGAGGTTTCTAAAAAATCAAATATCTAATATCCAGGCGGTACTACAAGAGAACTGATAACTTTACTACACCTGTGTGGATAATTGAATTTCCGGAAGTCCCTTAAAGACTAGTAAACATCTCTAGAATAGGAATTATGTGCTATAGGAAAGAATAGAAAACTGACCTTGAGTGTATCTAACTTTTGCTGGGATATACAAGTATTTACAGAGTAAATTTTTCGCAATCCGGATGCCCTTGGCTCAGTAGAGTTGCAAACCTGAGCGGCTCCCTGACTGTAACGCCTGATACTGTTGAGGCAACACATTATGAATTGTATCAAATTCTTTACTAATGAATCTCAATTCCTGGCTAATCTGGGGGTATACCCAATTGACAAAAGCTTCAACCATCTGGGCTTTTAACTCAAAGGCATAAGCTTACAGAAAATTCATCTTAACTTCTAGCTTTCTTTATTTATCATCACCCGATTCAGTCTTACGATAGAGCCAAGTTGAGGCGTTACACAACGGTGAAGCGACAAGGGTGCAGCTAAATAGAACGTTAGCTTTCTGGAATATCTGTAAAAGGTTAGAAGCCGTCACTAATCGCGCACTCTAACAGGGTTCGCTTAATTACCATGAAAAAAATTAACATCTTTTCCTCACAACCAAAAACCGACTTTCTGGAATATATGCAGTCTCTGGGGGTTTGGCAGGATTGGAAGCCAATGCAACTCTTCCCCTCTCAGGTCAATGGTACGCGATCGCTACGGGAAATTCCCCATTACACCAAGCATCATGAACTCCTGCATCACCCTTGGCTGGATCAGTTTCGGCAGGCTCAGCTTAGCCCCAGCACATTGCAAACTTGGCTCAAGCAGCGGTATTTAATCAGCTGGTGCTTTCCCAATTGGTTACTGGCTATCGTTGCTAAGCTCCCCACCCCCGAAGCCCGCATTCCACTGCTGATGAATTTGCAGGAAGAACATGGTCTCAGCTCTGGACATACTAAACCCCATCCACAGATGTGGCAACAATTATTTGAAGAACTCAATGTTGTGGCACCTGGAGCCTCTCTGCCGCTACCGAGTTCTCCATCTGAGTTGATACCGGGAACGCAGAGTTATCTCCAACTTTACACAGAAGCTTGCTTCAAATTGCCTAGCCTCGTTGGATTAGGGGCAATCGCCTTTACAGAATCCATCCTGCCCCATGAAAACAAGCTGATTTTAGAAGGTTTGAATCAACTGGGTGTATCTGACGGAGGTCAGGAATTTTTTGCCGTTCACTGCGCTTGTGATGAAGCTCATGCTAATGAAATTATCTCGGTGATTGAACTGGTGGCGGATGACCTGGAAACCATTCAGCAAGTTTGGCAAGGTGTCGAAATGGCTGTAATAGCTCGTTATGCCTTCTACAACTCTCTACTGAACCATCAACATCAACACCAGCAACCCTCCCAGACAATGCTAGTGGCTTAAGCCGACATGAAATTAGCTCACTGCCCAGAAGGAGTATCTCACTTTTGTAAAAATAGCTGAGGACAGAGTCCGGATATCGGCAACTTGGTTCGTAAGTATTACTAAAGTATTACCTAGGTAGAACCAGGTACTTCAAAAGTGAGATGCCCTCCCAGATCTCTCGCGACACAGCTGACTACTGGGAGGCTTGAGCCATCAATGACATCATAGGAAATGCTGGTAACGAATTTGGGCTTGCAAAAAGTAATTCCCCTCTTGTTATTGATTGGAATTGGCTATTTGCTGAAAGGAAAATTTCAACAGCCTGCAGCCGGGGGTGCCATTAAGAATCTTATTATCAATGCTGCCCTACCAGCAACAGTTTTCCTTTCTGTTATTGACATTGATAAAAAGCTCGGCTTATTTTCCTTGCCCGCATTGGCACTACTTCTTAATTTCTACCTACTTTTTATCGGATTTTTGGTAGCCAGAGTAGTGATTGAACCAGAAGAAAAAGCTCAAATTCGCTCATTGATTTTGATGTTTCCCTCTCTGGCTCCTGGTATAACCGCTTATCCTTTTATTGAAGAATTTTTGGGAAGAAAGAGTATAGCCTTTGCGGCTTTGGCAGATGTAGGAAACAAAGTATTTATTCTAGTTGGTCTGTGTGCTGTAGCAATGTATTGGCACCAGAGAGTGTCTTCTTATTCCCCAAATTACTCTAGTCAATTGAAGACGATTGGGTTTGTCCTCATGGGCGAACCCGCTAACGCTGCAATTATTTTAGGTTTTTTACTGCTGACTTTTAATTTAACTGTAGATGATTTGCCTCAACCTATATTTGAAGTTATTCCAAAATTAGCAGCTTGCACCACTCCTTTAATTCTATTTTTTGTGGGAATTTCTTTTAATAGCAAGTCTTTTAAACTTCAAACTGTTTTAAGTATTTTGTTTGCTCGATCGGGTGCAGGATTCTGGTTTAGTGCAGGCGCGATCGCCTTACTAAAACCTGACTCTATTACAACGACTCTTGCTGTCATTTTGCCACAAGCTGGATGTAGTTTATGGCCTTTTTTGTATGCTTCCCAAATGAATGCACGAGGTCAGCCTTCCTTAGAAAAGGAGAAGCCTCCGAACCCACCCACTTTTGATACAGAATTTGCACTGGGGATATTGACAACTTCTATCCCTTTTTCAATTTGTGTAATTTTAAGTGTTTGCTCCTTCCGTGAATTATTGAATTCCCCCCTGCCTCTAGTAATAGTAGGGCTTGTGTTTTTTGGATTTTTTGGGTTATTGAGCTTGAGGTCGCGTCTTGGCAATTTAGACTCACAAAATGTTGAATTTGAATTTGCTTTTCGTATAGCTGTAAAAAAACGAAAACTTCCATTATCTTCCTTAAATAATAATCATAAGCTTCCAAATCTGTCAACAAATAAAATATTGGATGAACACTCTTCATCAAGCATTAGCTCCGAATATAGGTCTATAGAACAAGCAGAAAATCAGCTTAATTTACAGTTTTTGAGTCTACTTTTAGAATACCGTTTACAGTCGGAAGGGTTGCAAGACATAAAACTTAGGTTAATTTTTTTTGAGCGAGAAAAAAGATTGGCAATTGCAGGTCACCATCCAGCTGATAAATTTCCCGATAAAAACAAGGTTTTTGAGGTTTTAAAGGATGAAGCTTTATCATTTTTAAAGCTAGAGTTTCCTGTTCAGGTAGACTTCTCCCTGAATATTGCAGGAGAGGAACAACCCTATTCCTCAGTTTTTTTTGTAATTAAGCCATATTAAGCTCTCTTAGCAATTTAATAAATTCTATCAAGAAAGTGTTGGATCTGAAAATAAGCTGGGGCGGGGAGTAATAAAAATGTTTCGTATAAACAGGCCAAAACCCATAGTTCCCGTTGGAAAATTTGAGCCTTACAAAAGACGAAAAAGTCAAAAAAGATCTCTTCCCTTACTCCTGGTAGGAAGTATGATTCTGGCTGTAGGTGCTACCGCAATAATTAGCTATTGGTTAGTTCGTGGGATCATTCTCAAAAGCTTGGAGACAAACGCTCTATTACAACTCCAGAAGGCAGGGAATGAAATTGATCAACGGTTAGCAACCCTGCTTTCTCAGGTAGAAGCTTTGGCTAATAGCCATGATGTCCGAAGCCTAGATTGGTCAATTGCTGAACCCTATTTGCAGCTAGAACTGAACCGGTTGCCGGATTTTCATATGTTTGTCATGGCCAAAGCTGATGGCTCCTACTACACAACGAAGGCTGGTTTAGCAAAATCCAATCTCAGCGATCGCCATCACTTTAAGCGAGCCTTAGCAGGAGAAACTTTTGTTGACGATCCAGTGGTTTCTCGCACCACCGGAATCCGGCAAGTGAATATCGCCGCCCCAATCTGGTCTATCCCCAGCCTGAACCGCTCTGCTCTGTCTCCAGAGGAGGTGGCCAAACGTACCGACAGCCTCACTTTTTACAATCTACCTTCTAAGCCTGACCAAAAGAATCGACCGATTGGAGAATTGGCCGGTCCCATTTCAGTCACGCACCTATCAAATGTTGTAACCCAAATACGCCTTGGAAAGAATAGTTACGCTTTTGCCCTCGATTCTAAAGGAACGCCCATTGCCCATCCTGATCATCACCTTGTTAATCAGGCCAAAAGTTTTTTAGAAGCCAAAGATCCAGTCTTAGCGACAATTGCCCGATCCATGGTGAATCATAAAGAGGGGGTTGAGCTGGTGCAAATGGGGGGAAAGGAGGTTTATGTTGCCTACTCCCAGCTGCGTCACGCTAATTGGTCTCTAGCTTTAGTTATCCCCCGTGCGAATTTAGAAGGAAAACTCAGGGGACTCAATCTGCTAGCGTCGGTTATGGGGATGCTCCTAATTGTGGCAGTGCTCATAGCTTTGCGGCAAATGCAATCATTCGAGCAGCTGCACGACCGTGCAGCGCGAGAGGCGCTGCTCAACCGGCTGACCGCTCGCATTCGGGAGTCTCTCGATCTCGAAACCATCTGGCAAACGACTGTTGATGAAGTGGCAACACTATTGCATCTCGACCGGGTGCTCTTCTTTTGGTATCACAGGGAGCAGCAGATGGTGGATGTGGTCTGCGAACACCGCCGGGAGGACTTACCGACGCAGCTGGGCGGTTTCTCGATCGAAGCCTTGGGTGACTTGGGCTATCGCCTCAGCCGATGTGAATCGGTGCGTTTGAACAATGTTGCCCGAAACTCCGACTTTCCAGCTGCTGTCAAAGAGGCGTACAGGCAGATGGAAATATGCAGCTATATTACCATGCCGGTGTTAGTTCAAGGCAATACCCCTGTATATCTTGCCTGTATTAACACTAAGCCCCGACGCTGGAGGGAACGGGAAATTGAACTGCTGGATGCTGTCGCCGACCAGTTAGCGATCGCCATTCATCAGGCTCGCCTCTATACCAAGACCCAAGAACAGTTCCAGACAGTCAGTGACCAAGCCAAACGCCTTGCAGAAGCGACTGTCCAACAGCAGGAGACTCTTGCTTACCTGGGTGCGATCATCAACAACTTGGCAGATGGCCTGCTTGTGACTGACACCAGTGGCAAGATCAGTCGCTGGAATCCCGCCCTCTCCGCCATGTTTAAGCTGCAAGAAATCGACCTGATTAATCAAGATTGCGGGGAGATATTTAGTAAGGAAGTGGCAGAACTTGTGGAAAAGACAAAGGAATGCCCCAGAGAAGTTTTCACCGCAGAAATAAGGCTTGTTGACGATCGATTTGGTAAAGCCGTGGCAACGGCAATCCTCGTAGACTCTAGCTCAGATCGTCTGGGCAATACCTCTATCGGTTCGGTTATCCTGATCCGCGATATCACCTCAGAGAAAGAAATTGACCAGGTGAAGACGGATTTCATTACCACTGTCTCCCATGAGCTGAGGACACCTCTGACATCAATCCTCGGATTTGCCAAAATTGTCAACAAAAAACTTGAAGAGCGGATATTCCCCAAGCTTCAGGCTGAGGACTCCAAAACTCAGCGATCGATCGTACAGGTGGCAGAAAACATTAGCATCATGGTGTCGGAGGGTGAACGGCTAACCAACCTGATCAATGATGTCCTGGATATCGCCAAGATGGAAGCCGGAAAAATTGATTGGAAGATGCAGTATTTTTCGGTTCATGAACTGATCGAACGAGCCACATCTGCCACGATGGCACTATTTGAACAGAAGGAGCTAAGACTAATCATCGATGTGGAGGAGGATCTGCCAAAGATTGTGGGCGATCGCGACCGACTGATCCAGGTATTGATTAATCTGATTTCTAATGCCATCAAATTCACTGAAAAAGGCTCAGTGACCTGCAAAGCGACGAAAACCGATTATGAGATCACTATCAGTGTGATCGATACAGGCAGCGGCATCGCTGAAGCTGACCAGCTCAAGGTTTTTGAAAAATTTAAGCAAGTAGGGGATACTCTAACCGATAAACCCAAGGGTACTGGTCTAGGGCTGCCAATCTGTAAACAAATTGTGAAACATCATGGCGGCAAAATTTGGGTAGAGAGTGAGTTGGGTCGGGGGAGTACCTTCTCTTTCGCGCTACCCCTTAGTCGGCCCGCTGTGGATGGGGTCACTACCATAGATATGGATACCCTGGTCAAGCAATTGCAAAAGCAGGTATCCAATACAGCATTATCTCCTACTGACTCTAATAAAACGATTCTAGTAGTAGATGATGAAGCTCCTATTCGTAAACTTCTCAGACAGCAACTTCAGGCAGAAGGGTTTAACGTCAGGGAGGCCAAAGACGGACGAGAAGCGATCGCACTAGTTAAACAACAAACCCCTGACCTAGTCATCCTTGATGTGAGGATGCCGGAAATGAGTGGTTTTGATGTAGCAGCAGTGCTGAAAAATGACCCTCAGAGCATGGGTGTGCCGATTATCATCCTGTCAGTAGAAGAGGAACAAGAAAGGGGTTATCGTCTTGGTGTTGATCGATATTTAACCAAGCCCATTAAAACAGAAGAGCTGATCTATGAGATCAGATTCCTTCTCTCCCAGGGAACTTCTAATAAAAAAGTCATAGTACTCGATCAGAAAGTGTCAGCATTGAAGACACTAGCTGATGTTTTACAGGCAAAAGGATACAGTGTTTTTGAAGCCTGCAACGATCAAGAGCTTTTGGAAAAGGCAAAGTCAGTACACCCCGATCTGATCATTGCTAGTTCCATAGTTTCAAAGCAGCATGATATTGTCAAAGCCGTGCGCTTTGACAATGGATTGCCAAATGTCTTCTTTCTCTTCTTATCCGAAGGCAAAGGAGATGGCTAAAATTAGTCTGAAGAGGCTTTTGGCTAAAAAAGAAGTTTCGTCTATTTTGAGTGGCATCCTCAATGCCATTGGCACTCCCATAAGTATTCAGGATACAGAGGGCAATCTACTTATAGATAATCCCCAGACTCCCGCATTAGGTAAATATCCTGTCGAGCTTGCCGGTGAGGTGATTGGATGGGTAATTGGAAGCGAGAATGCATCTCCTATCGCCTCTCTACTCACCCATTTAGCTAAGAATGAGCTTGAGAAAAAAACCCTTGCCCGTGAAACCTTAGATAAATATAAGGAACTCAACCTCCTTTACAACATTTCTGGAAGGATGACTGCCTGTCTAGAGCTTAAAGAGGTTGCAAAATTAGTCCTTGATGAAGCCAGGAGGCTGATAGCAGCAAACAGCGGGTCAGTTATGTTACTAAATCAAGAGACAGGTAAATTTGAGGTTATAGCAGCATTTGGTCAACAATACGAACCCAAAGCCCCCATACAGATAGGTCAGGGTATAGCAGGCAATGTGGTACTGACGGGGAAGGGAGAAATAGTAAATGAAGTATTCTCTGATAACAGATTTGTTAAAGGTCACAACATAGTGAATTCCCTAATTTGTGCTCCTCTGAAGATTCAGGATCAATCGATTGGTGTCATTAACATCAGCAGTGAGGAAGCCTTCAACTATACAGCAGCAGACTTCAAACTATTTATGGCACTTGCCTATCAGGCATCATCCGCTATCGAAAATGCTATTCTTCATGAAAATAAACTTAAGCAAGAACGGATTAAGAGCCATTTAAAACGATATGTTAATTCACAATTAGTTGAAGCTATTTTAGATGCTCAAGGGGAAATTTCTCTAGCTCCTGCAAAAATGAATATCACTATCCTTTTCTCGGACATTAGAAATTTTACTACTAAATGTGAGGAACTAGCGCCCGAAAACATAGTTGAATATTTGAATGAATATTTCACTCACATGGTAGAGGTTATCTTTAGCAATGGAGGAACAGTAAACAAGTTTGTCGGAGATATGATTGTTGCTATGTTTGGTGCTCCTACAAAGCTTGTTGATAGTGAGCGACGCGCAATAGAAACGGCGATTGAAATGCAAAACCGTATAAAGAAAATTCCAGTGCCATGGATTAGAAATAATTTTATTACAGGAATTGGAATAAGTTCAGGAGATGTGGTTGTTGGTAACGTTGGTTCTCCCCAGCATATGGACTATACGGCAATAGGAGATCAAGTTAATATCGCCTCTAGACTGCAATCTATTGCAAAGGGCGAACAAATACTCGTTAGTCGGAAGATTTATGACGTCACGAAAAACCTATTTGAATTTAAGGAAGTTGGTTGTATAAATGTTAAAGGAAAAAAAGAAGCTATAGAAGTTTTTGAAGTAGTTTATTAGAAATAAAGATAGAATATGAACAAAAAAATATTGATAGTGGATGATGAGCCTCATATCAGGCTTCTCCTAGAGCAAACCCTTGAAGATCTTGAAGATGAGGGAGTGCAGTTACTGACTGCTGACAACGGAGAAGAGGCTTTTGATACTATTAAGACAGAAAGACCGAACCTCGTATTTCTTGACGTGATGATGCCTAAAATGAACGGCTTTGATGTCTGTAACGCTGTCAAGAATGAACTCGGTATCAAGAATATCTACATTGTCATGCTGACGGCGAAGGGTCAGGAGTTTGATAAACTCAAAGGCATCGAAGTTGGTGCTGATCTGTATATGACAAAACCGTTTGACCCGGATGAGGTGATTGAAAAGTCAGTGGAGGTTCTTGGTCTTTGAGCGTCCTCATTTCCTCAAGAAGAGACATCAAGGAATTTGAGATAAACGCGATCGCACCAACTCTATCCAAGCTAGTTGACGTTTAGTAAGCTGCCGCAATTACTTCCGCCTCATTGCGGTGTAGATCAAAGCTTTTCAACCTCTAAGCGCTTTTCCAAATACTGACCAATCATCTGCTGCTCCCCAGCACGGGAGATGATGGTTTGCCGCGTGCGGTAGTTTTTACCAATGAGTTTAAGTTCTTCCTCAAACGTAGAGCCTTGATATTCAGTTCGCAAGCACAAAGTTTTAGGGTTGGGGAAGTAAAACTGGGCAGTAACCGGCTTAGAGGTGGCAAAACCGCGATCGCGATAGAGGATATTTCCTAGCACCCCAAATAACGTCGAATCTTCAGACTGTTTGCGCCCTGTCACTGAATCTGTGCTTTTCCAAATCACATGGGCACCACAGCTCAAAGCCATCTGTGCCGGTAGCTCATGCAATTGCTCTAGCTTAAGCAGTTCCTCGCATCCTGATTCCAGAAAACGAATGCTGAGCAGACTAACCACTTCTTTTGTATCACCGTCCGGAAGGGTGTAATAGCGCCGCTCGGAGCGCCACTTGCCTGCTGATTCTCGGAAAAAGGCCGCGATTAAAGAGTCGTTAGCCGCCTGGGCAGTTTGTAGCTTTGATGTCACCGATGCTATTCCTCCTGCGAAGCTAGAACAACATGTTTCTTGCACAATGCAAGAAATTGTTACTATTCTTATTATTGTAAGACATACTTACCGACAACGAAATTCTCTCCTTCGGGGGAATCTCGGAATTTGCTGAGCTGCAACTACCGATGGTCGCGTTGGCGTAAGTGAACAGTTTTTATTCAAAACTCCAGGGAAATAGCGGCAACACTATTGGAAAGGCAGTATATTTTTTTCCAAAGGGGTTAGAGAAGATAAATCTTTAAGATGAGATGTTGACTTGGATCTTCGCCAAAGTAGCTCCCAAGCGGCTAGTGAAAAAATGGCGGGAAAAGCAATTTTAGCAGCACAGCCTAGCTTTCCTTTTTTGAGTGCTACCAGAGTCCAATGTAACTTGAGATAATCCTGGATATCTTGAAGTCTCGGAATGCTATGCCGATGCTTCTCATTAACAAGTGAATAGATTTTTTCCTTAATTAAAATATTAGTATCAACGCGCTTCTGTAGAGACAATTTTTGATTAAGTCCACCGAGCCAAAGAGTTCGGTAAGCCAGACATTTATTAATGAAGACAGCATCCCCAAATTGGGCAATTTTAATCCAGGAGTCAATATCGTCAAAGTTCGCATCTAAGCTAGAGTCCCAGCCCCCCGATCGAAGAAAGGCGTCACGGGAGAAAGCCACTTGAATTGGGGTACCAAAAGGAACCAGTTCCAAAAGCATTCCGTAATGAATGTCTTCTTGGAGAATATAAAACGCTTTCCAGGGACCAATATGTCGGGTTTTGCTGATTTCAACTTTGTTAACATCAACCTGGGTTGCCTGACAAGCGCAAATTACGGCTTGGGGACGCAGTGCGATCGCTTTTGCCATCTCCTCAATGCAATTGGATGCCAAATAGTCATCATCATCCACCAACTTAATCCAGTCCCCTGTTGCCAAAGCTACACCCGCATTTACCGTCGCGGAGTGACCAAGATTAGTTGAATTTCGGTAATAAATTAGACGCTCATCACCAGTACTCGCTAAGGCTTCACACCGCTTTTGGACATAGCCTTGTGTGCCGTCTGACGAACAATCGTCAATTACGACAACCTCACAAGGCATTGTTTGAGCAAGAGCGCTGTCAATCGCCCGCCACAGCAAGTCTATGCGGTTATAAGTCGTGATGACAATGCTGAATTTCATAGCTTTTCCCCATAGAATACCCCAGTAAAATGCACCCTACCTGAATGAGGAGTATATAAAGAAGGCGGAAACTACCAGTTGCCCAACTTTTCTAATACTCTAATATTCAATCGCGAACTATTATCTTCCTTTTTGTAGAAGAAACTAATTGAGAAACTAGTTAAAGCCAGCGTGTTGATCGGCATCTGCTTCTGAAACACGCGGCTTTCAGTCTCCTAGCTTTTGAACAAGAAGAACACAGAAGTTCAGGAGTTCAGGAGTTCAGGAGAATTCTGAACTTTGGACGAACTAAACTTAGGAGCGACCTCACAGGCTTATTCTTGGGTCACAATCCCCCACTAGAGAAGAATTTCAGTGGCTCCCCTTGTGAGGTAGGGTTAGAATCCCTATCTCACTCGTCCCAAGCTGAACACAGCCACTCCTCCATTCTGAACTCCTTTCAACGTTGTCATGACTCACATCTTTGCAAATCACTAGCATACCAAGGGGTTTGGCAGAGTACCTAGCGTTTATGGATCTAGCTTTATTGACAACAATGTGGGGAAGGAGCTGCTTGGTAATAGCTAAATTTTGGGCGATCGCCAATTTCGCAATGGAGAGGGCGTGTAACTGTAACTTGATTCTTGCCCACTTTGGGTAAGTCTTATGTAACGGTTAAGTGCAGAATCGCCCCTACGGATAAACCTTGGGGATTCATTGACACTCCCACGGTTGCCGCTAAGAGCTAAAACCGTGGGATTCTGTAGTCAACTGAACGGTTGTCTTTTTGGAAGCGTGGAAAACCTTTCTTCCCTGGTTTCTTAGACTTGCAATTATCGTAGAACCGAGAGATTGCCAGCCAACCCCGTTCAGCAGCAGATTGCACTGCCATTGAGTTTAAGTCTTTAACAAAGAAAAACTCATTGCGTAGTTCTGTAGTTCAAGGAAGACGCTTCCAACCTAACAGGTGCGCAGGCGTCGTAGTCCACACTGCGCACCGCGCACTCCGTTGCCAAATCAAATCCCCAAACCCTGAGGGGTCCAGCTGCCATGTAAACCGTAAGGGATGTGATGCCTCAGGTGGAGTCGTGCCACTGGTCCTTGGTTTAAGTCACGACCGTCTAAAATCACCACATCAGAACGGTGATGTCTAGCATCATAAACTACCGTTAGCACCCAGCCATCATCCTCACCATTGCCATCAGGTCGGGGAACGAAGATTGGCTCACTGACATAACCTTTAGGTACCGCACTCCAGACTTGTTCCTCACCTGTTCTCACATCCAGTTTGAGAATTGCTTGTAGCGGCGCGTTACCCCTCTCTCTGTGGGCAGTACCCATGAAGAGGTAGCGATAGGGGCGTCCGACGTGGTTTGGATGAACGGAGGGAAACTCACAGCAGCGCTCTTCTAACAGGCGACGTTCCACAGTTTGATCGCTCAAGTTGAGTGTAAACCGCCAGAGTTGCCCTGGTGCGATCGCATCAAAATCAACTGCCCGGAAATCGCTATTCGGTTCAACTTCAGGAAAAGATTCATAGCAAATTGAGTCGATGCAAATCTTGCCATCTTGCTCA